>JAZNBA010000059.1:0-34435 GCA_045586785.1 Eubacteriales bacterium
CGATTTTGTAACAAGGAATACGGCGTGAATATATGGCAATATCGCTCCAATGATCACATCATTCGCAACCGTCAGGACTATGATGAGCATTTGCGATATATTTATGAAAACCCTATACGGTGGTATTACGACGAATTATACACCGAAGAATAGGGGTATGGGCTTGGCCCTAAGCCCGCGTTGCTTGCAACGCTGTAATACAAAGGCGAAACTGGCTACAAAGTGGAATGAAAAATCAGGATTTGGGGAGGTGAGATAATGATTTACTTAATGAGACATGGTGCAGATCCATCCGACCGCTATGGCGGATGGAGCACATATGGGCTTACAGAAAATGGCAGAGAGCAAGTTCATAGAGCAAAGAGCAGTTTATGCAACAAAGGTATTACTCAAATATATTCAAGTGATTTAGTTAGAGCAAAAGAAACTGCCGAAATTGTGTCGAATGCGCTTTCTTTGGAAATCACATACCTGCCTCAATTTCGCGAATCCAATAACGGAGTATTGGCGGGCATGCTTAAATCAGAAGCCGTCGAAAAATACCCAGGAGTGTATTGGAATGCACTTGGTTGGACAGAAACATGGCCAGGTGGTGAAAGCCCTGAGCAATTTTTTCACCGTATTCAACATGCATGGTATGAATTTAAAGAACAAGTTGGAAAAAACAACGTACTGCTCGTATCTCATGGAGGCGTAATGAACATAATATTGTGTTTAGAAAACGGAATACCATATACGAATAAAGAAACACACTTTCAAATTATGGATGCAGAAATCGTACAGATAGATAATTAAATTTCCATTTATCGAACAGCAAACCCCGACAGACTAAAAAATCTGTCGGGGTTCATTATTTGTTTTCTGCGGATCAAATAAGGCAACCTGATTTGTGATTTCTCCGATAAGGACATCACACATTGGCGGTTGCTATCTTTTTTATTGGGTCTTTGGCATCTTTTCATCAAGCTTGATCAAAACATAAACAATTACACAGTAACATATACAAGCCAAGACTGCATAGAACACCAATTCAATGATCTGGAAACCGATATAATGCCAAAAATCAAGTTTCACGAGATTCATAATAGCATAGTAAACATATTGCACAAAAAAAACAGTCCAATAAACAATGGATGAAACAGCAGCACTTTTCTGCAACGGATTTTTCAGACTGATAAATTTTTCAAACGGAAAAGCGATGCTTCTCTTGCTTTGTAATTCATCACCCAGAATTCGTGCCTTGCGATTATATTCCTGACGAGCATTTTCCCGCTTTTCAAGCAGTTTAAATGCAACAAAACCAATAATAAATAAACGCAGACAGTCAAACAGTGTATAAATGAATATGTTTTCTGTTATCATCAGCAGCAAATCCTGAATACTTCCGGGTAAAGATCCCGGATATATCAACCATCCTAAGCACAATACTGTAACGCGATAGAAAACGGTTATCGATAAAAAAGCTGCATAGACAGTTATCATAGCTCGAGAACCGACCAGATAGATGCCATATATCACTACAACCGTAGTGATTGCAAATGCAGCAGCATCAAGCAATGCAATCAGTATATCCAGCGTGATTACCAGAAAACCATCTTGAAATAAAACATCGCTGTTCAAAAACCTGGTACCGGTAGTCATGCCTATCAGCAAAACCATCAGTCCTCCATATCCCAACAGCATCAGATTGAGTAAATTTTTCTTGTATTGAAGCATGTTTCAATCCCCTTCTGATTATCTTTATACAGTATAACATATCAGCGCAAAAAATGCTATAGAAAAATGTAAATATTTTCACCGGTGTGATTAAAATGCATCAGCATTACATATGATTCATTATCACCATATGGAGGGTTGACATGCATATTGAGTTGGGCACGGGACAAAAGCATATTCTTTACTATAACATAGAAAGATCAAATGAGGTAGACCTCATGTTTACGCGTATTTCTGCGACGTACCGGACCATGCTCGGTTTGGGTTATCCGTACATTATAGAGGCAAATCGCAACTGTAAGCTGATTTTATCAAGTGAGAGATTCGATCTAACGGGGCTCAGAATTATTGTATCCTCGCGTCCATACGGTATCTATACCAACAGGACTGCTTATCACAAACAGATCGCGCGGGCAATTTATACGATGACAGGATTGGACATGTATGAGAGGGATAGTACCGAAGCAGACGTAGAGATCGGTGTGGGTGGAATTGATGTGGGCACGCAGGTGTATGTTATGCTGAAGGATGCGGTGTTAGGGTTGGCGAATATGATATAGAAGACGAGGCGACAGCATAAACGATACGGAGGCTCAGAACCCGTGTTTGCGATGTTTTGCTATTTCTTCTGTTCAGGCATCTGCGCAAACCATGTCGTAAAATGCGTTGCATTTTACGGCGGGGTTCTGAGCCGCCGAGTCGACAGCATAAAAGAAGAATGGGTGTGCTAACGCACACCCATTCTTCTTTTATGGTGGAGACGAGGGGGCTCGAACCCATGACCTCACGGATGTGAACCGTGCGCTCTGACCAACTGAGCTACGCCTCCGAACGCTTGGTATTATATCACAAATACCAGCGAATTGCAACCCCTTTTTAAAAATTTTTCAAAAAATTATTTGTTCGAAAACAGTTCGGGATTATATCTGTAAATGTCTTGACTATCGATATCCACGTCGGGAATTATGATCGGCAATATGCCCGTAACAGAAGATATTGTGGAAACAGCAGCTCTTGCAAACGGATACAACTGCTTAAAAGATTCTTTATGCAGCAGCTCCTTATCCTGCTCTGCCATGATCTCAAAAATCCCCACAAGAGTGACATCTATCTTTATCGTGTCTGGGTTTTCTCTGTCGCTGACCGAGACCTTCATCTCTCCTCTGCAGGTATTATGATTACCAAACTTAACTTGATAGGTATACTTTGTCTCCAACTTGGTCTTACCGTTTGCAACAGCATGGTTTTGAAACTGTATATCCGTAATTCTGTAGGTTTTGAGCACCAGTTCCTTCATAATAATCTCCATGCCGCCTTCGGCGGCTCAAATAATGATGGAAACTTCACCGCGGAGCTTTGCTCCAAAAATGGGTTGGTACCCATTTTTAGGTGAAGTTTAAGCGTGAATGGTTGAGTATAAAGGAATATAACGTGAACTTTCACGCTATATCTCCTTTCCAGATGAAAAAAGAGGCATAAGCCTCTTTTTTCATAAACACAATTCGTGTTTTTGTGATTACAGATACTTCTTGATGGTATCGGAAGCTTCTTCAATGGGCAGAGAGGAAGTCATCACAACGTTGACATTCATCTTGGAGCAGAGTTCGTCAACTGCGAGAATCATCTTCTCAAAAGCAGCACGGTCCTCGTTGCAGATCTTGAGCGCAGAGTCTACAAACAGATCGGAAACATCGTGGTTGCTGGCAAGAATACCTGCAATGAAGCCGTAAAGAGCTTCTGCATCGAATACCAGATATTCATTCGTGTTGATCAATCTTGCCTGATACTTAATGTCGTATCTCAGCTTGACGCCCTTTTCAATGCAGACTACGTCACCGTGAGTCTTGGAAAGTGCGTCGTTAACCAATTCAATCAAAGTCTTTGTTTTTCCGGTGCCTTTAACACCAATCAGCAATTTGAGCATGTATTTAGACCTCCATAGTATGCTTTATTACATTATACAGTATTTTTTTGAATATTACAAGACCTTTTTGAAAATTTATCCCAATCTTGCCTCAAGTTTTTGTTTCATTTCCTCATAGCCGGGCTTTCCGAGCAGAGCGAACATATTTTTCTTATATGCTTCCACGCCGGGCTGGTCAAAAGGATTAACACCAAGCATATAGCCTGAGATTGCACAAGCCAACTCGAAGAAGTAAATCATGTAGCCAAGAGAATATGCGCTACGATCTTTGATCTCAAGCAACACGTTAGGCACACCTCCGTCAACGTGTGCAAGTAGTGTTCCCTGCATTGCCGTCTTTTTGACAACATTGAGGTCTACACCGGACAGAAAGTTCAGTCCGTCCACGTTTGCGGGATCATGGGGAATCTCAAAGGTGACATCGCTGTTTTCAATTGAGATTACCGTCTCAAACAAATTACGCACACCGTCCTGTATATACTGGCCAAGCGAGTGAAGATCAGTAGAAAAAATTACGGATGCGGGGAAAATACCCTTTTGGTCCTTTCCTTCGCTTTCGCCATAAAGCTGCTTCCACCACTCATTGAACATTTGTGCGTATGACTCATAACCTACCAATATCTCGGTAGTCTTTCCCTTTCGGTACAAAATGTTTCTGATCGCTGCGTATTTATAACAGTCGTTATTAACAATCGAATCGTCGCTATATGCAAGCCTTGCGTCATCTGCCCCCTTCATCAGCGCGTCAACATCAATGCCTGCAACAGCGATAGGCAAAAGACCTACTGCTGTCAGCACAGAGAATCTGCCGCCAACGTCATCCGGCACGACAAAGGTCTGATACCCCATTTGATCGGAAAACGCTTTGAGAGTGCCCTTTTGACGGTCGGTGGTAACATAAATACGCTCTTTTGCGCCCTCCGGACCATACTTTTCCTCCAGCATATTGCGGAATACACGGAAAGCAACCGCAGGCTCGGTAGTGGTGCCCGACTTGGAAATCACGTTAATGCAAACATCCTTGCCTTCGCAAATGCTGAGCAACTCCGTAATGGATGCAGCACTGATATTACAGCCCGCAAAATATATGTCGGGAGTGTTCTTATTTAGATTATTGTACAGAGGGGATTTCAGATATTCGATCACGGCGCGTGCACCGAGATAAGAACCGCCGATGCCAATGACGATAAACACATCACAGTCCTTTTGGATCTTCTCTGCACAATCCTTGATGGCAGCAAATTCCTGCTTGTCATAATCGTCCGGCAATGTCGTCCAGCCAAGATAATCATTGCCAAGTCCGTTTTTCTGTACAAGCATATTGTGTGCTGCGGTGACCTGGGGTTGAATTGCGGTGTATTCCTGATCAAGAATAAAGCCGCGCAAATAGTTGTCATTAAGTCGGATAGCCATTTTTATACCGCCTTCTTGTTATTCGCCTATAGGCGTCTGATAATATTATACTGCACTTCTGCGTTTTTTTCAATAGCCGCACACGTATTTTTCGGTCAAATCAAGAGAAATTTTGCAAATATCCTGCTAAGCACACCCCAGAAATTGATTCTTTCCACATTTTCTTTACATAAAATACTCACGCTGCCGATCTGCTTGCCATCCAATGTATAAACCACTTTACCAAGCTTATCTCCAACACGCAATGGTGCAGGATAATATGGTGCATCCAAGACAGCCTGCTCCTGTATCTTGGAAATGTCTCCCTTAGGCATGACACAGTAAAATTCTGAGTATTCTGCACTGATCGTGGTTTGTGTCCCACCCTTGATCGGAATATTGTGCAGCTCGCCCTGAGCTTTTGCAAACAATCCGTAATTGGCAAAACCCCAATCCAACAGCTGTGTGGCAATCTTATTTCGTGTATCCCTGTTCTCTGCCCCCATAATGACGCAGATCAGTGTCATACCATCCCGCTCAGCCGTTGCGCTGACGCAAAAGCCCGCTTTTGCTGTGGAGCCTGTTTTGAGCCCGTTGCAGCCCTTATAAAATCGTACCAGCCTGTTGGTATTGGTCAGACCAAATTCACCCTTTCTGATGGTATCCATCCAGATCGAGCTGTATTCCAAAATCTTTTCGTGCTTGATCAGCTCGCGGGACATAATGGCGATATCCCGCGCCGAGGTATAGTGACTCTGCGTGGTATCGTCCAGTCCGTTGGTATTTTCAAATTTGGTATTGACCATATCCAGCTGCAACGCCTTGTCATTCATCATTTTAACAAAGGATTGCTCGCTGCCCGCAATATGCTCGGCAAGTGCCAATGCTGCATCGTTGGCAGATGCAATGACCACGCTTTTGATCATGTCCTCAACGCTCATGCGCTCGCCTTCCTTCAGATAGATCTGTGAGCCGCCCATGGAGCATGCGTGCGCGCTTGCGGTGACCGTGTCGTCCCATTTAATCTTACCCTGTTCGATCGCCTCCATAACCAAAAGCAGCGTCATAATCTTTGTTACTGAAGCAGGAGGCAGGCTTTCGTCTGCATTGTGCTCATACAAGATCTCGCCTGTTTTAGCCTCCATCAGAATTGCTGATTTGCAATCTATCTCATCCTCAAACGTAACCCTTTTGTCGGTCGTTTCCCACAACGACCAATCATCCTCGCTGATCGGCGACGTCTGTGCTCCTACCGCCATGCATGAAAGCAATAACGTCGCCAATAAGCAGCTAACAAATATTCGCAAACCCAATATTCTCATTCTATCAGACACAATATCACACCCCTTTCGATGCAATATATGTAATAAATAAAAAAAATATGAAAAGCCAGCTGTATTGCTGGCTTTTCATATCATATCATCGGCATTTATTCCAAATCAGTTTCAACTTTTCAATGCTTCTCTCACAAGCTTCTGTTGACCTTTTCTAATCATCTATATCACTTTCATATTCCTTCATCTGCTTTTTTCAACCAATTTGAAAGCAACGCAACATGATCCAAAATACTCTATGGAACGCTGTGTTTCTCTTTTATTTCACATAGAACTTAAACTCTGTGGTTGTATTGTAGAGTTCACCGGGTTTGAGTACGCAATTGGTAAAGTTAGAATGATTGGGGCTGTCCGGCATAATCTGGGTTTCCAGACAGAACGCGTTTTGCGTTGCCTTTCTGTAGCCGCCGAAGAACGGATGTCCGTCATCTGTCAGGAAGTTACCGCTGTAAAACTGCACACAAGGCAGATCGGTACGCACGTCCATCGCTCTGCCTGTTTTGGGATCATATACGGTAATCACACGCTTGATCTGTCCGTCATGATTATCAAAGACCCAGCAATGGTCGTACCCTCCTGCAAATTTCAAATCGGTATTTTCCACAAAGAAATCCCGCCCGATCGGCTTTGCATCACGGAAATCAAAGGGAGTGCCCTCAACCGATGCGATCTCTCCCGTGGGGATCAGCGCCTCGTCAGTTTTAACGTAACGTCCTGCATCCATCTGCAATACCTGATCAAAAATCTTACCTGATGCATAACCGCCTAAATTGAAATATGCATGGTTTGTCAGACTGATGACAGTTGTCTTATCTGTAATCGCCTTATAATCAATAGCAAGCGTATCATCTTCGGTAATGCGGTAAGTTACGGTACAAGTCAGTTCCCCCGGGAACCCTTCCTCCATATCGGGAGAAATCAGCGAGAAATAAACACTGGGTTGCGTGGTATCTGAGTACGAGGATGCCCAAAGCTTATGAGAAAAACCAATCTTACCACCATGCAGCGTATTCCCCTTATCATTGGGATAAAGCACATATTCCTTGCCCTCTAAAGTGAAGCGTGCTCCGCCAATGCGGTTTCCATAACGACCAATCAGCGCGCCAACGTAGCCATCGGACTCCATCAGATCGGCAAGACAATCGTAACCGCACAGTACGTTGGTAAAGCAGCCATTTCGATCGGGAGCATCAATGCTCATCAGCGTTCCGCCAAATTCACAAACCTTTGCACGGATGCCACCGACATGATGCTGCAAGGTGTAGACATAAACCTCGCGTCCATCGGGCATATAACCGAACAATTCTTTTGTTACCATATTCTTACTCTCCGTATCCGTCTGGATTCATGGACTGCCAGCGGTAGGAGTCCTCGCACATGCGGTTCATATCGTATTCAGCTTTCCAACCAAGCACCTGCTCAGCCTTGGTGGGGTCTGCATAGCATACAGCAATATCACCGGGACGGCGACCTTCGATGCGATAAGGCAGCGGCTTGCCGGTCACCCTTTCAAATGCGTGTACAACATCCAGGACAGAATACCCGTTACCCGTACCGATGTTGAAATATTCAATTGCGTGCATATTGACAGCGCGCTCCAATGCGGAGAGATGGGCACGTGCAAGATCAACGACGTGAATATAATCGCGCACGCCTGTACCGTCGTGTGTGGGATAATCGTTGCCGTAAACGCGAAGATATTCACGCTTGCCCGATGCTACCTGTGTAATGTAGGGCAGCAGATTGTTTGGAATACCGGCGGGATCTTCACCGATCAGACCGCTCTCGTGCGCCCCGATGGGATTGAAGTAACGCAAAATGGAAACGCTCCATTCAGGATCGGCAAACTGCAGATCCTTGAGAATACGCTCAATCATATGTTTGGTCTCGCCGTAAGGATTGGTGGTGTTACCCGTGGGAAAATCCTCGCGGATCGGTACGGTCGCAGGATCACCGTAAACCGTTGCTGATGAGCTGAACACGATGGTCTTGACATTGTGCTCACGCATGGAATTGCACAGATTGATAGTGCCTGTCAAATTATTGTGATAGTATTCAAGAGGCTTCTGCACCGATTCGCCAACCGCCTTCAAGCCCGCAAAGTGAATACAGGAATCAATCTCGGGACACTCGTCAAACATTTTATCTACTGCAGTCTTATCCAAAAGATCAATCTCGTAGAATTTGAAATCCTTTCCCGTGATCTTGCGAATTCGATCTAACACACAGGGCTTACTGTTAGAAAAATTGTCGAGTATTACAAGCTCATAACCCTTATTCAAAAATTCAACCGCAGCGTGAGAGCCGATAAAGCCCGCGCCGCCCGTAATTAATACTGCCATTTTGTTTTCCTCCGTGTTTTACAGATATTTTTGAATGATCAGGTTCATCTGATCCATCTTTTGCTCCATATCAGCGACAAGCTTGAACTGGTTGCGAGCACGGTCAAGATTATGCTGTGCATAAGCCGTTCTGAAATATGTATCACCATTGAGATAATCGGTCAAAAAACGAATACCCGTTTCCAACGTCAGTATGTATGCACCCATGGGCAGCGAAAGGATTTCTTGTTCTGTCAGAGAATGATCCAGCCCTTCGATAAAGCCCCGGGCAAATGCATCAAACATTTCCAGTCTGACATATACCTTGTCAAGATCAGTCTCATCCTCAGCTGCGGAAGACGCACCAAAGCGAATGCTGTCACCAAAGTCAGCAAGCACTGAACCCGGCATGACCGTATCAAGATCAATAACGCAAATCCCCTCGCCCGTCTCGTTATCCAGCATGATATTGTTAAGTTTGGTATCGTTATGCGTCACGCGTAGCGGGATTCTGCCGTCTGCGATGCGCTCGTTGATATAGCTGCAGGATTCCTGTCTGCGCAACACAAATGCGATCTCTTCACGAACGCTCTCGCGTCTGCCTGCAGTATCATTTTCCATGGCAGCAATAAACTGATTGAACCTATCCTCTGTATTATGGAAATTGGGAATTGACTCATATAAAAGTGATGCATCAAAGTCCGCAAGCTGCCTTTGGAAGATACCGAACGCCTTTCCCACCTTGGTAAACATTTCCTCGGATTCCACAGCTTGATAGCAGGTTGCGTTCTCAACGTACTCGTAAGCGCGCCAGTACTGACCTTCCCTGTCCACGTAAGCATAATGCCCATCCTTCGTATACACAACGTGCAATGTACCGCGTTTTGCATCTCCGCCCATAGCATTCAGCTTTTTTTCAATGTGCTTGGTCACGTGTATGATGTTCTGCATGACCTGATCCGGCTTTTTGAAAATCGAAGTGTTGACAATTTGCATAACATAACGGCAAAGACCGTCATCCGAGCTGCAATCCACAAAGTACGTAGAATTGATGTGTCCTGTTGTACATTCACTGACCGATATGGGTTGACCCTTGAAATTAAATTGCTCGGCAATTAAAAATATCTGTGTTTGATTCATAATGCTCCTTTCAATATATGGAAATCACTCATTCCCACAAAGAATTGGGATAAATACCTCTATCAACCAAGCTTTTAATTGATGCCTTAACGGATTCCTTATCCTGTGTATAGGTCACACCATACCACTGTGCGTCTGTCTTATAAACGCGTACATCACAAAGTCCTGCTTGCATAAAGCTATCAATAGCACCGGGAATATAATATTCACTCTTAAGCTCTCTGCCGCGCTGAGCCAAAAATTTCTCAAAACCATTGGCAAGCTTGGGAACGATCCCGGGTGTCATGCCCCAAAAATTCATGGAGACCACAGTGTCGCCCGGCAACTCGACCCACTCGTTGTCATCGTTTCTATACGCCGCATCCGTTCCGACACGCATAATATCCGTGCGTTCGATAACAGTGCTCAGCATATCATCGTTGTCAACGTAGCATTGACCGCGCGAAACCGTACCGCTGTCCGAAAGCGTATTACCAAGCTTATAGCCTACCATACAGTAATGATCGCCCGCGGTCTGTGCTCTCAAGTGCTCGGCGGCTTTGAAAAACGCTTCTCGACCGTAAAAATCATCCGAATTGATCACGGCAAAATTCTCGGTCAGATACTCTCTTGCCGCATAAAGTGCATGCCCCGTTCCCCAAGGCTTGCTTCTTCCCTCGGGCACAGTATACCCGTCAGGAAGGTCGTTCAATTCCTGAAAAGCGTAGAATGTGTGCACGTGCGGAGCAACTCGTTTTCCAACCGTCTCCAAAAAAGCTTGATGGTTTTCTTTTTTTATAATAAAAACCACTTTGTCAAAGCCTGCTTGAATGGCATCATATATAGAAAAATCAATGATAAATTCGCCGTGCTCAGTCATAGGATCGATCTGTTTCAGACCACCATAACGCGAACCCATACCTGCAGCCAAAATCACAAGTGTCATCGTGCTCCTCCTGTGTGTCTGTGTTTCTTCAGTCCTATACATTATACTACATACCTTGTAAAAAAGCAATATCATATGTGTTAATTTTCATGATTATCTGATTTTTCTATTGACAATACTCAATATTTCATTTATAATATTTATGTATCATATGAGACACAAGGAGAGCGTATGAAACCAATTATTCCTATACTGGAAAGACTGCCTATTACCGCGTGTGCTAGCAATCAAAACATTATTGCCGCAGCACAAGTGGCGATGCCCGAATTTTTGCAAATACAGCGCGGAGAGACTATATTATCTCCCGGCTTACCGGGGGACGCGCTGTACGTATTGTGTGAGGGTAACGCTGCTGCTTATTCCGCTGATGCGGATAAGCCTGTATTATTACGCACGTTTTCACCATTTGAAATCTTCGGTATTTCCAATCTGTTTACAGATCAGCTTTTTGCCACCAGAATCGTTGCAAAGACGGACTGCACGGTATTAGTCCTTCAAAAGCCCTTTCTGACATATCTGATTGACCACGACAGCACTGTCAGGTATCAATATATCGCTTTTCTCGCTCAAAAAACTCTGTACCTCAATCACAAAATTTCTTGTCTGACTGCCGGGTCTGCTGAACAACGGCTGGCGTACTGGTTAGATGCGAATGCGGAAGACGATGTCGTGCATATGCGAATACCAATGAATGCGCTTTGCACTATGCTTGATATTGGCAGAGCTTCGCTTTACCGTGCTTTTGATAAGCTGGAACACGACGGCTATATTATCCGTGAACAAAAAACGGTTCGGATCCTTGACCGTAACCGAATGTTACATAATTACAAATGAATTCAATGAAAGGAATCCCAAAATGAAAACCACAATCAAAATCTTCTCTGCATTTTTGACTCTCTTATTGACACTTTCCGTTTTTGCCGGTTGCATCGGTCAAAATCCAGACCCTTTAAAAAAGCCTGCACTTGACGGCATCAACATCATGGTACTCAACGGCACTACGGGCTTTGGCATGGCTAAGCTGATCTCGGACAGCAAAAACAGCTCAGCAACACTTCCCTATAACGTATCCGTAGAGACCGATGCCTCCAATATTACCGCCTCTCTGATCAGCGGTGCGTGTGATATTGCCGCTCTGCCTACTAATGCCGCTGCTAACGTTGCGCAGAAAACCCAAGGGGGCGTAAAGGTGATCGCAGTCAACACGCTTGGTGTGCTTTATGTGATGAACAACACCGAGAAGCAGACGATTGCTTCTTTTGAAGACTTACGCGGTAAGACCGTTTACTGTCCTGCCCAGAACCCAACTTTCCTCTTCAAGGCTATTTGTGAAGCAAACGGCTTGAAAGTTGGCACTGATATTATCATTGATAATACCTACGCACAGCCCGCAGATCTGCGAACCGCACTTGCATCCGGCATGGTGGACCTTGCTGTGCTTCCCGAACCCATGGTCACAATCGCCAAGAACGCAAATGCTTCCCTGTCTGCAACTATTGACCTGACTAAGGAATGGGAAAAGCATTATCCTGCCAATTCTCTGATGCAGGGCTGTGTTGTCGTGCGCACTCAGTTTTTGGAGCAATATCCTGATGCTGTACAAACGTTTTTGAACGAATATAAAGCTTCTATCGATTTTGTCAACCAAAACCATGAAGAAGCAGCTGACATGATTGTGGAAGCGGGTATTTTTGCTCAAGCGCCCGTTGCAAAAGCAGCCATCCCCAATTCCAACATCTGTTATATTGACGGTGCTGATATGAAAGCAGGTCTGGAACGCTTTTATGGCGTTCTCTTAGCTGTTGCTCCCGCTTCGATCGGTGGGAAGATGCCTGCAGAGGACTTCTATTACGTCCCCTGATCAATTTATGAAACGCTTTTCAAAGTATACTCTCATCGTGTTATTTTGGTTGGGGCTTTGGTGGGCGGTATCTGCGATCGTTGGCTTACCGCTTATCCTACCCTCGCCCGTTGATGTACTGATCAAGCTCGGACAAATGTGCGCAACGCCGCTTTTCTGGCGCGTCATGCTGATCTCATCGGTACGCGTGCTGATTGGCATCCTGCTTTCATATGTTGCTGCATTTACACTTGCATTGCTCTGTCACCGCATCAAATTTCTGTACGACTTTTTCATGCCCGCGATATCGGTAATTAAGACCACACCCGTAACCTCTTTTATTCTGATCGCATTCGTACTGATGCATCGAGACCTGATTCCGGGTCTGATCTCCGCGCTGATCGTGTTTCCTGTCGTGTTTTCCAATACGATCGAGGGGCTTCGTGCAGCTCCACCCGAGCTGTTGGAAACTGCACGTGCATACGATCTAGGCTTTTTTGAACGTACAAGATGCATCTGGATACCAACATTGCGTCCCTTTATGATATCTGCGGCAGGTGCGTCTGTCGGACTGGCCATCAAAGCGGGCGTTGCTGCCGAAGTACTGATATGTCCTGATGTTTCTGTTGGAAAATATATCTTCAACGCAAAGCAGAATATGGAATATGTGGAGCTGTTTGCCTGGACGGTAGCTATCGTGCTATTCAGTTATCTGTTAGATATAGCATTCAAGCTGGCTCTCAAGCACGTTAAGCGCAAAACAAGAAAGGAGTCGGTTGTTTATGAAAATTGAGCATTTGACCTTCTCCTTTGATAACAAACGCATTTTTGATGACTTCAGTATTGAGATTGAAGACAAACGCATTACCGCACTCATGGCACCCTCAGGCAACGGAAAGACCACGCTGCTGCGTCTGATCGCAGGTCTGCTCAAGCCTGAGAGCGGCAACATTGATATAAACGGGCAATCCGTAGGCATCATGTTCCAAGAGCCGCGACTGTTCGGGCAGTTGACCGCTCTGCAAAACGTGATGCTGGTTATTAAAAGCAGAGATAACAAGCAAGAGCAAGCTATGCAACTGCTTGATGCATTTGGTGTATCTGACGCAGCAGATAAATACCCCGATGAGCTTTCCGGCGGAATGGCAAAGCGCGTCAGTCTTGCAAGGGCCTTTGCATATAACCCCGATATTTTGCTTTTGGACGAGCCTTTTTCTGCATTGGACGAAAATACAAAAGCATTTGTCATGTCGTCAGCAAAACCGTTTTTGATTGGCAAAACCGTACTGTTTGTCACACATGATATACAAGAGGCAGTCTCATTTGCGGAAAAGATCATTCATTTGAACTGACCTTATGAAAAAGCACTTATGAGAACGGATATCCGTTTCATAAGTGCTTAATTTTTATTTCTTTATCACAATTGAATGGTCATCCGTCAAACGAAGATCCAACAATTCCGCAATCAAAAGCAGCATCAGATCCTGTTCCCTTTTATCCAGATCGTTAAAGGTCTGGATCATAGTGATAATGTGCTTGAGACTGCGTGCATTCAGTTCTGACAGCGTCTTGACGCCTGTAGATTCCAGCATACCGAACAGTACGTCCACAAAGTGCTTTCTTGCTGCCTTGGGAAGTGCGTGTATTCTTTCGTTGAGAAGCATAATATTTCCAACGTTTTTGCCAAGCTTTTTGACTCTGATGAAATTTGCGCCCATGACCTCCCATGTTACCGCATCATGCTGAAATACACCTACTTGTTTACTTTTAACCACTCTGCGCTTATCCTTATTCTCGAAAAACATGCCGATTACAGAATCCTGCGGCATATAAATATGGAATTTGGATTCTGCCGCCTTGTATTCCGGCAATTCCGTAAAATTCTCAGAAAAACCCGGTCCATCGTTGCTGAACGCTGCAACGATGCGTTTTTGATTCTCGGGTGGGCATTTGACCGTAGCATACAGTGCCAAATGTCCGCCCTTAGAATGTCCGCCGATATAGAAATTCCCACTCTGTGCGGCGCAAACCGAGTTGACGTACTCGATCACACGACGTTGTGAAGGAATTTCATCCAAGAACAACAGATTAAAATCTTCTTTCCAGCCAACGATGGTATCGTCTGTTCCACGGATACTGATATACGATATTGTATCCTTAAGCCTGATCGTCAATGCACAAAACTGCTTTTCCTCTTGCAAATCGATCTCGTTGACAAACGCCGAGAGCTGCAAGTTCCCAAATCGTTTGCTTTCCGCCATCAAACGGAACATCTTATATATCTGCGGAGAGATGACCAATCCGGGACGTTTGTTCTTTTTAATGTCATTCTCAAAGAAGAACTGCATAGCTGCTTGTTTGAGCGTCACGGGTGCAGCCGCCGGATCAGAAGAAACAATATCCGAAAAATCCACGAACGCAAGCAGCGATAGTATCAGATTGTCCACCTCACCAAGCTTGACTTGCTCGAATGTGATATCACCGCGCCATTTCAGATAATCAATGATATTTGCCATAGTTAATTCTCCTTTCGGGTAATTATGACGTCAAATACTTACCGCACGGTAAATACCCGATCCTACACAACATATCTCGTCCTCAGGACAAACGCTCTTAAAGCCATGCTCCGACGTGATCTCTACACCTTCCTTAAAGGAAAGGATCGCATGTGTGTTGGCAGGCACTTTAACCAAATAGGAGTATCCCTTATCTATCTTATCCGTATGTACCTCGATCATACCGTATTGACATTCATAAGTAATAGCAACATGATCAACCCCCTTAACATGGTACGGCTTAACAACAAAGGTCTTAAATCCCGGCTCAGCCGGCTGCAAGCCGCCAAGATAAGCGTAATAGATATATGCAAAACCGGAATGCATGGGGTGATTATAAGATGAAACACCCTTGGAGCGATCGGTTTCCACGTGATGCATATCCAAAGCTTCCCACACGGAGGTCGCACCGTCGTCCATCATGGTACCGAAGCTGAAGTGCCTGCGATTAAAGAGAATCTCCATAGCTGCATCGCCCATTCCCTCCTCAAACAGCAGCGGAATGAGATATTTGTTGCCGTAAATGCCGGTGCTCATGGCATAATCTTCTGCCAGGATACTGTCACGAAGAGATGCCATTAACGCTTCTCTGTCGTACTCAGGATATACGCCAAGCGTCAACGCCACGGCATCCGACGCCCATGTGCCGTAAGTATGTTTTTCACAATTGTAAAAATGACGGATAAACGATTCACAGATACGATCAGCCAGCTCTGTATAGTACTTAGCATTATTATATCCGAATTGATTGGAGAGTTCTGCCATTTTGATGCAGATCTCATAGAACATGAGCGTAGAGGAATGAGGCACAGAAATCCTGCGTGGGCTGCGCTCACCACCGGGCGGACACCAGTCACCAAGACCTACGGAAATGATATAGTCCTCTGCTCTTGCCAGTTCATGTTCCACCCATGCCTGCATCAGATCCCAGTTGCGGGTCACAGCGGAAGAATCGTTGCAGTAGTGATACAGCCAATACGGAATGATGATCTGCGCACATCCCCACAAGGGAGATGCCTCACCGCATCCGCGTTTTCCGGGTGCGATCATGGTCCAGGTACCATACACCTCCTTTTGGGTACGAATGTCACTTAGGTACTTTTCGTAAGAGGCAACCATGTTATAGTTCATAATGCCCGTATTGCACACGATCTGCGCATCGCCCAGCCAACCGCATTTTTCACGCGCAGGACAGTCTTCCGGTAAACCGTGATAATTGGAACGGAACGTACGACAAATGATCTCGTGTAGTGAATTCAAGTCATCAGATGAGGATTCAAACCAGCCGTTCTGTTCCAGATCTGTAGAAAGCGCACAGCCGACCACGATATTAATATCAGGCTCTTTTCCGTATTGATAGCAATAGTCAACACCAGTCAACTCTACGTAACGGAACCCGTGATAGGTAAATCTCGGACGCCATATTTCTCCTTCAACATCTCCGCGCGCAATATAGATGTCCTGCTGAATACACTGAGTGGCAAATGTTCCTGTGGATCGAAAATCGAGCTGCCCTGCAGCGTTGAGCGTTTCAGCACAACGGAACACGTAAATATGTCCTTTTGAAGATCGCGGGATATGGAATTCACAAACACCCGCAAAATTTTCACCCAAATCAAAGATCCACGCCCCGTCATCTTTTCCGCAACAAGGTGTCACGCTGACTGCAGGAATACGCCTGATAATACGTACAGGAGGCATATTGCAGGGTTTGAGTTCTCCCTTGGGCACTTGGTCCACCACGCAATCAAGCCATCCGATATCACTTCCGTCCGCCTGTGCAAAATCAGGGGTTTCCAATCTTGCGTCGTATGTTTCTCCGCCATAAATATTATTGAGTACAATAGGACTCTTTTTACTCTGCCAGGTAGTGTCAGTTACAATCGCATCGCGCGTACCATCTTGATATTCTATCTCCAAACGCGCGATCAAGCAAACGTTGCCATAGTTAAATCCACCGTAACCCCAGACCTGGCTTTGCGCATAAAAGCCCTCACCAAGCAATGCCGTAAGAGCATTCCTATCAGCGATCAGTTCAGTCACGTCGTAAGCGCGGTACAGCACCTCTTTCTCGTAATTGGTCATTGGAGGATCAATATAATCATCTGCAATCTTTTGACCGTTGATATAATATTCTGCGCAGCCAAGACCGCAGGCATACAGTACAGCGCGGCGCACATCGGGTTTTGCGTAAAATTTCTTTCTCAGGTAGGGTGCCCAACTAACGGTATGATCTGCAGGTGTGATCCATTGAGCATGCCACATATCTGAATAAAGCTCTGTGGAAAAAGCGAGTGATGCGATCGCTGTGCGATCATAATTATCCTTTACGCAAAGATTCCACACGTATTGTGTGGCGGGCTGTAAAAACAACTCGTCAAATGCTATATCACAAGACTGATCGGATTCTACGGTATCAGAATCAAAAACGGTCTCTGTGTCCTTACATACAGTAACACGATAGGTTTTCTGTATCACGTTCTCGCGCTCGGATTTCATTTTCCATGAAAACCTGAGTCCGTGTGTCAGCACAAGACTCGGCGTGGGATTATGGTCAATTCTCAAATCAAACAGTTGCAGCATTTTCCGACCTCCGTTCTTTATTGTGATCTGCATAACCATTATAGCAGATATTGCGCACTTAGTCAATTTATTTATTGAAAAAACAACTTAATTTTAAGCTTGGTGAAATATAAACAAAAACGCATACAGATTGTCGGCTCTACTTTGGATGCTACAAGCCATATTGCTTGATTTGTGCATATTGACTATGCCTACACAATGAAATATGGTGCGACATTCCGGTCGTTCCTGCCTTAGCGCTCTTCGGTCTATATTGCCACTCTGCATTTCCGCGACTTGGCAGATATTTCGTATTCCATTGTATTATATATGATTTTCCGCCTTATCTCGCGGTTAAGCTTGCTATACCTCTCTAACGCTGAATTGATCAAGGAGGTTTTTCCGGGTAATTTTTGTGCTTTTCAACACGACAACCGTGTCGTGTCGATGCGTGACTGTGCGCATATACGAACCCTCTATATTATTTGCTTAATATGCGCGTTTTTAAGTAATTTTTATGTATTATATCCTGTTTTTATTGATATTTGGCTAATTTTGTTATTTTGGCACTTTGTTATGAATTTGCATATTCCGAAACGTTATTTTCGTAAATTCTATTGACAAAACCTCGCTTCTCATATAAAATAACTGCACGGAGATCAGATTTCGATCCGAGGTTTTTTAGGAAAGTGAGGTTTCGCCATGCAACAAATCAAGGCATCCGCAGGACTTGCATTTAAAGCAATCAATGAAAATGAGTGCGTTCTTTCCGGCATTGGCACCTGTACAGACCGCAATATTGTAATACCCACCTTACACATGGGCAGAACCGTTACGGGCATTGCCGACATGGCCTTTGCACACAATCACGAGATCTCCTCTGTTTGCGTTCCTGCAACGATTTCAATGATCGGAGACTATGCATTTGCATGGTGCCATGGGCTTGTATCGGTCTCCATAGAAAACAACGGTGTCAGAGCTCTTGGAGAGCGTTGCTTTATTGGCTGCGACAATATGACAACACTCTATCTCGGAGACTCAATCCGCAATATTGGCGAAAAGGCGTTTGCATTCTGTGCTTCTCTGCAAACTTTGGCATTGCCACATGGTACAAGAGATGTTGGACATTCCGCATTCGAGGGCTGCACTTCCTTGGTATCGGTCTTCTTGCCGGAAACGCTTGACACGCTCCCCAACAATATGTTTGGCGCTTGTATTTCTCTGACAGACGTTTCCCTGTCCTCCCTGACTAAATCCATAGGCTATTACGCATTTTCCTACTGCCGTAACCTGCGCAACATCAATATTGGTAACGCCCTGGTTGACGATCAAGCTTTTATGGGTTGTGAGGCTTTAGCATACTAAAGAAAACACGGAGATAAAAACAGAAGAGAGAGTAACACGGTTTCAAATTGCCGTGAAGCTCTCTCTTCTATTTTCTTTAAGTTGTATTCAAGTCGCCCTCCAAACTCGTGCAACATATACCACTTGGTACAAACCGAAGTTCACACCATAAGCGGTCTGTTTTTTGTTTTTGAAAATTTTTCAAAAGTCTTGCAATCATACTATACATATGGTATACTTTGACTACAGACCACATCATACGGAGGTAAGTATGAAAGAATTAATGAATTCCGAAAACGCAAAGTGGATCTCGTTCCGTTATCCGGGCATAAATGAGCTGACAGTGATCAGTAATCCTTGGGAAAAGCTTGATCTGACTGCGCAGGCAAAACCCATTCAATCAAGACACGGGCTTGCCCTTTTCCGCAAGACCTTTACCGCAGGAAAAGACGACACTGTTATAATCAGCGCGACCGCTATGGGCATCTTTGATCTGTATTGCAATGGCAAACGCGTTGGGCGTATTGACGAGAACGGAAACGAAGTTTTTGACGAACTAAAACCCGGCTACTATGAATTCCGCAAGAGGGCCCTGTATTTTACTTACGATCTCTCTCCCTATCTTGCAGATGGCGAAAACATCATTTTGGCAGCCGTTGCTCCCGGATGGCGAAACGGTCGTATTGCATTTAATGCCTTTGAGGGAGAGCCTGAAGCATTTCTTGCAGTTGTGACCGTAAACGGTGTGCCCTTTTACACGGATACCGATTGGCAAGCTACGTGGGGTGGCAGAGTCCGTGCTGCAGATATTTGGGACGGCGAGCTGTATAATGCCCAATATCCCTCTTATCAAGAGATCAGCTCTGCCGGCTACAACACCTCTGATTGGGAGCAGCCTACCGTTGTAACGCATGACGTACAGATCACACCCTTCATCGGTCCCACCGTTATGGTGCGTCCAGAGCTGACAAGAAAGCCTTTAACGACGACCATACACGATGGTATAATTGATAACGGCACTGAGCATGGTGAGATCAATGTTGTTTATAAAACCCGGAATCAAGATGCCGTCCTACTTAAGAAGGGGCAGACCTTGACCTATGATTTGGGACAGAACATGGTTGGTTGGCCGGTATTCACAGTCAAGGGCGATGCAGCCACAGCTTTGCAGATTCGTGCTGCCGAGTTTCTCAATGACAGTGGCGCCGAAGCACGTGGGAACGATGGACCCAAAGGTTCTGTTTACACCATTAACTACAGAAGTGCCAGTGCCAAGGCATATTACATTTTTAACGGCGATCCTGCCGGAGAATCCTACCAACCCACCTTCTCTTTCTTTGGATTCCGCTATATTGAGATCGTTGCCGACAACGACATTGAGATCCTTTCCTTCTCCGCAAAGGTCGTCGGCTCTGCAACACATGAGACCGGTAAAATGGAAACCTCCAACCCGCTTGTCAATCAACTGATATCCAATATCATTTGGGGACAGCGCGGCAACTACCTATACGTCCCCACCGACTGTCCGCAACGAGACGAGCGTCTTGGCTGGACGGGCGACACACAGATCTTCTGCAATACTGCTGCATATAATGCCGATGTACGTATGTTTTTCCATAAATGGTTGCAGGATGCGCGAGATAGCCAGGAAAGCTGGGGCGGCTATCCCGACGTAATTCCCGCTGCACGTGTTGTAGGATGCGGCGGCGCTGCTTGGGGTGATGCGGGCATTATTGTTCCCTATGTGATGTGGAAAATGTACGGTGATATTGAGCTGTTACGCGACCACTATGACTCTATGAAGAGTTGTATGGATATGTTTGAGGCGCGCGATATCAATATGCCCCACAAGCACGCTGCATACGGAGACTGGCTGGCATATGAGCCTACAGATCACTGGATGGTTTCGGTATGCTATGCTGCATTTGATGCACAACTCATGAGCCGGATAGCACGTGTTCTCGGCAAGGAAAAAGATGCACAACACTATACACACTTTTTTAACCGAATTAAAGAGCACTATAACAAATTCTACTGCGATGAAAACGGCGATCTACTCCCACAGCACCGGACACAGACTGCATATCTGATGGGACTGAAATTCAAGCTTCTGCAAGAGAAGAACAGACCCGCCGCAATTGCTGCACTACGCCAAAAGATCATTGATAACGGTCACAAGCTCTCCACCGGCTTTGTAGGAACCGGTATTTTGGCGCAAACGCTTGCAGAGATCGGACAAAACGATCTGGCATATTCCCTGCTTCTGCAGCGCGACAATCCTTCCTGGCTGTATTCTGTTGACCAAGGCGCAACAACCATCTGGGAAAGATGGAATTCCTATACGCTGGCAACCGGCTTTGGCAACGTCGCTATGAACTCGTTTAACCACTATGCATACGGTGCAATTCAGGAATGGATGTACAGACACGTCGCAGGCATTGAGTACGATCCTTCCGCTCCGGGCTTCGAGCGTGCGATCCTGCAACCCAAGCCAGACACCAGAACGGCAGATGAGCTGCCCGAGGGTCAGGAAAACATCACCTATGTCAAGACCTCCTACGAGTCATATCACGGCACCATTGTGTCTAACTGGTCTACCGAAAACGGATTTGAATACTGTTGCGAGGTTCCTGTGCCCACCAGACTGTATCTGCCGATTTTGACTAAGAATGACAGCTTCAATCTTAACGGAGTCAGCCACAAGTTCTCTGAATTTCGCCAGGAGCCTTATAACAACAGACTCAACAGAATCGTCATTGATTTGGCACCGGGCAAATACAACTTCAAAATGTAAAAAAAGCAGAGACTCTGTCTCTGCTTTTTCTTTGGACTCTGTGATAGCGGTGGTTATATCGTTTTATTTCTTGTTTGGCTTATTATCTTTTTCGTTTTTCTTTTCAGGAGCAGCTGTGCTCTTGGGATTCAAAATTTTCGAATCGGGCTCAAGCTTCATAAGCTTCTTTTTTGCACCGGAAGCAGACCCTGTAAAAACGATCAACATAAGCAAACAGAACGCCAAAGCCAACAACAACAATACTCCGACTGCCATAATAATGATTGTGGTGATGTGCGGCATCTCCAAAGCTAATATGAGTGGCATAACAAAATCCTCCGAGATTATTGATAGATATACATATATTATACTACAAACAATTCAATTTGTAAAGGACTTTTTTATTTCATCTTGTAAGTTTTTCTCTTTTATGTTATAATGCTTGTATAAGCATATGTATCGGAGGAATTATGAAAACAACGCAGTTTCCTTCACTGCCCGATTCCGCTAAACACATACGTGAGGTCGTATTTGTCAATGAGCAGGGCTTTGAACAAGAATTTGACGAATTGGATAACATTTCGACACATCTTGTCACATTTGACAATGCTGTTCCCATAGCTACCTGCCGTGTCTGGCTTGCGGAAGACGGATATCACGTGGGCAGGCTTGCTGTGATCAAAGAAAAGCGCGGTCAAGGAGTCGGGCAAGGTCTGTTGAAAAAAGCGGAAACACTTGTGCGCGTACTTGGTGGCAGCTGCATTTCCCTGCACGCACAATGCAGAGCCGAGGCGTTTTACCGTAAATGCGGCTACGAACCCTTTGGCAACATTGACTACGACGAGGGCGTGGAACACGTGCATATGAGAAAGTTTTTAGATTGAGAGGAAAGGATTATGGCAATTTTGGTTGAACACAATCGGGAATGGCACGAGTTATATAAGGCACAAGCCAAGCTGATCAAGAAAGCGCTGAGAAAAGCTTGCGTCGCAACCGAGCATATCGGCTCTACCGCAATCCCGGGAGTACCGTCAAGACCTGTTGTAGATATCCTGGTTTTGATCAAGGACCCCGATGCGGCTATGCAGCTTTGCACACTTGGCTATAAAGATAACGGAAACGGTACTTACCTGCTACAAGGCAACGATGTCAGCTACCTTGCGTACTGCGTGCATATCAACGATCACGATACCATCGACACGCACATGGGACTGCTCAACCATTTCCGCGCAAGCAAAAAGATCTCTTGGGAATGGGCAGAACAAAAGAAGGCTTGGGCGGAGCAATTCAAGGACGATCCACAGAGCTACGAGGAAGCAAAACAGACATACTTTGAGCAGATTGCCCCCGCCGTCCGAGAAAAGAACAGACAGGACCAAAAGCTTGGCTCATCCATTGCCATCGGTATGTGTCTTGGAATGGGGATAGGCACCGCATTGGGCGCAGCGTTTGATAACATTGGTATCGGCATGTGTATCGGCATAAGCATTGGTATGTGCCTGGGCGTTGCGTTGGGATCTCATCAAAACAAATCGAATGATAAGGAATGAAGGAGTAAAAATATGGACTTTTATGCACAACTGGAGCAAATGCGTGCGAACTACGCGGCAAATCCCAAGCAAAACATATTTTTGATGCGCCCCTCTTGGATGGGCTTTGGAGATGAGCTTGGTGTGATCTTCAAGGAAAAGAAGCAGCTGCTTAGTGAAGGTGTGATCTGCTACGCCGCTGTCGTACAGGCAAACGACATGCTGTTTCGGTGGGCGTTTGGTGATCTGCCCGCAAACCTGATCTATTCCCCCGATGAGGCGGTCTGCCGTGATCCTGAGCTTTTATATAAGCTTGCACAACAATTATTCTCCTATAAGGACGTGCCGCTCGAGCAGGTGCCCGAGTCATGGCGAGAGGTCGCACGCGTGATCACAGACGAGCGTGACCGCTCCTCGTTCGCGTTCCGCGCCGTGACCGCCGAAGGCTTGGCGGTCAACACCTATTTTAACGCAAACATGATCTTTCGCAAGCATCTGCCCGGTATGGTTTTGCACTCAGGGCTTTTACCCGTGCTTGCCTGCCCCGGCAAATGCACCTCGGTGTTAGTTCTGCCCAAGCAATATTGGACCGATGAATTCAAGGAAATATGGCGCAAGGGCGGACTTTGATTTCATGATAAAAAACGATACCTCGTTCATGGGGTGTGGTGATGCAGAAACGTATACAGCAGTTGACAATTCTTTTCCAATACTATATGATATAGATAACACTACTACGGAGATGAAGTAATCATGATGAATAAGAAACGCTTAACGCGTGCTGTCGCAGCGATTGTGCTCTTGTGCATAAGCCTTACAGCTTGCAACAGCGCAACGCAGAATGAACAAGAGTCCACCGATATTACAGATACGCAAGCAATCACTGCCGAGGCATCCACCGAAATCGAAGAGACTACTACCAAGGAGGACGAAGTGACTACCGAAGAGATCAACGTAATGCCCCAGGACAGCGATCACTATAAAAATGACGTCAAGCTTTTCAATAAATCCGTGATGTTGTGTGCCAACGAATTCAAGGGGGAGTTTAATTCCGTTCATTTTGAAAATCACGGACTTATGCTGAATCAGGGCGCTACAGAGGGTTATTTCATATCCCAAGAGATTGACTTGGGCGGTAGCTTCAAGAATATGCTTGCGTCCTGGAACGCAAGCTCTGCAGGTGGTACTGTAGAAGTATCTGTATCCGTCAAGTTGGATGACGGCAACTTTACAGGCTGGTATTCCTGGGGTGTATGGAGCGCCATTCCCGAGACCTCCGGCAGTAAATCGATGGAGGACGAAAACGGCGAGGTGGGCATTGATATCCTCACACTCAAAAAGCAGTGCCAAGGTATTGTCAAATTTAAGGTTGATATCACGCAGATCGGTGAGCACTCCCCTATCGTGTATAACGTCACACTTGCATGCGACAAGAGCGAGGGCAATCTCAAAGCACCTACAGACACCTATAAAAAACTTGACGTTCCCTACAGACGGCAAATGGACGTACCCGAGATCGGCGGCAGCATCTGTTCGGCAACATCTCTTTCTATGGTTATGCTCTATCATGGCGAAAAGATAGATAACATCGCAGATATCGCTTGGGGTGTACGTGACTGGGGCGAAAAGATCTTTGGTAACTGGGCATTCAACGTCGCTTACGCAGGAGAGCTCGGCTATCAATCATATATTGACTATTACGATATTGACGCTATCAAATATGCCGTATCCACAGGACACCCGATCGTTTCCTCGATCAGAGTCAAGGCAGGACAGCTGGCAGCAAGCGGGCATCCGAACTATACGACCAACGGACATCTGCTTTGCGTTGTTGGTTACGAGGAAAAGAACGGTCAGCAGTGGCTGCTTATCAACGACCCCGCACATCCCGAGGTCACGGCAATCCTTGAATCCGACTTTGAGAGCATCTACCGAGGCGTTTCTTATATCGTGCAATTAAGAGGCAATACTTACGCTGACTAAATACTATATCCCCGCGACTTAGTGCTGCGGGGATATTTTCTGTTTATGATATTTGATTACCGCCAACAACAATATTTGTCTGTTTGTCAACTGATTAACGCACCTCAATGTCCTTGCCGATAGCGGTCGGAATTTCGTACGAAAGATAGCAATCCTACATCACTTGTGTTCTCGTTGATTGAATGTTCGCAGTGTGAATCGCATTCTCAGCGATTTCCTCTCGATTCATCGTCCCTCGCAGAATAACCAAAATGCGCCCTGTGTTTTTCACAAAAATTGAGCGAAAAAAAGCAAAAATATTTCGAAAAAGGTATTGACTTTTACTTTTGTTTGTGCTAAAATATACTGGTCGTCGGGAGACAATCGTTTCCAGGGACGCATCTGGGTGTGGCGCAGCTGGTAGCGCGCTACCTTGGGGTGGTAGAGGCCGCAAGTTCAAGTCTTGTCACTCAGACCAAAATCGGAGGTTCATTCGAACCTCCGATTTTTCTTTTATCATAAGGATATTAGGGCACGTACAAGTGCCCTTTTTGTTTTGCTGAGATGAAAACCACAATGCGCTTTTGAGCAGAAATTCTAATACTTTTCTCGACGATTTTTCTCGGGTAGATTTTTCACCTCAAATAGTCTCGGCAGATCGGGCGTTTTTTACCTGCCTTGTTGTCCACATTGCTCTTTTAGATTAATACTCCGTTACAATGATCCACTTCATGCTGAATGATCTGTGCCGTCCAGCCGGTGTAGGTTTTCACGCGCGTTTGCATCTCCAAGGTTTGATACTGCATCTTGATGGTTTTATAGCGCTTACACTTACGTGGGCCGCCGAGAAGCGACAGACAGCCTTCCTCAGCATCATAGGCGCCATCCTTCTTGATGATCACGGGATTAAGCATCACGGTATATGTAGGTGCTCGTCCACTCTCGTCGAGAAAGGCGATAATGCGCTTACGCACACCTATCATGTTGGCAGCCATGCCGACACAACTTTCTCTGTGCGCCATCAGCGTGTCCAGCAAGTCCTGTGCGACCTGCAAATCTTCTTTCGTTGCGATCTCCGATTTTCCTGCAAGGAAGATGGGATCGTGCATAAGTTTTATGATCATTATCTCTCCCTGATCTTCCAGATAACATTCACCTTAGCCATAAATAATGCAACATTGCAAATCATAATCGATAAGATATGTACTTCCCTACCTAAATTAGGAGTGATCTCTCTTCTCTAGTTTGTCATACACTTCGTTTAACCAATAACCATAGCGAATTAATGTGTTTCTCATCATGGTACAGAAGTTCGAATCACATCTATATTCCGTACCATTCACTGTGCCAATGAACACTGGTGGCTCTGCGTTGAGTTGTTTAACATGTGCAAGTTTGTTGCGAAACACAATTACATTATCTTCATATGCCTTAGCAAATTGAAATTTTCCATTTGTTGTGGAAAATATTTCGGGAAGCGTATCTCGACAGGCAGCAACCACTTCTTGTATTTGCTGATTACTTTTCATCCCTAAAACTCTATTTAGCAGACGAGCTCTCATCATAGAAGTAAATTCATTTTCTGCTAACAAATCAGATATCTCCCAACCACAATTATCTGGGTATTTTTCAAAAAGTTCCTTCGCATCATCAACTCGTGCTCCAAGAAGTTCTTTAGTAACATACTTTTTTATTGTCTCAATTTCAGTTTCACTCATCATGGATTGAACTGCAAGAACAATATCTTTCATCTGAGAATCAAATTCACTGGTTTCATCCATAACAATTCCACGAATATTAATTATATTCTCAGACCTCCGAACTGACTTATCGATTAATTGTTGAATCTTTTCCATGAATATTCTATTGTCGCGCTCCGAAAGAAATACCCCCTCTAGCTTATACTCCTTCATGGCCTTTTCAAGAGTACTTACACCAGCTGAAGAATAGAATAAGATATCATTTACATAATTGCTTGCGCGAATTGCATTAATTATTTCATAACCTTTACTTCCTTGCGAAAGCTGAAGATCTACCACCAAAACCTCATAGGAATTAAGGTCATATTGTGAAATGTCAAAATCAGAAACGCCATTAATTCGCTTTATTTGGCAACGAAGATTTTTACTTTCAACATACCGTTTAGTTCTTCTACTAAGTGTTTCATACGACTCCTCTGTGTCCTCAAACCAAAGTATTTTATAATTTATATCCATTTTACTAAATACAGAACAACTTCAAAACCGTGAGTATATTCACGATTATAAGCCACTCTTCCTCCCGATTTTTCTATATACTTCTTTATTGTGCTTAACCCAATACCAGTACCCGCAGTAGTGGTGTATCCTGGCTCGAATAACCGTTCTTCATTAGCTTCTTTCTTTAATCCATAACCATTATCACTACATATCATAAGTATCTCAGTTTCATTTTCTTCAAAACGAATAGTAAGAAGATCTGCGTTAGCCTTGCGAGAATTATTAATCAAATTATCCAAAACAATACTAAATTCCAGTGGATTAAACTTTACCTCAGCCATGATGTTAAAAGGATTTTCAATAGTGACGTTTATTGAATTACTAAATTCATTGCAATATTTTGTTACAAATTGCACTAAATCCGCATGAACAGCATCTGAATCTGCTGAATATTCTGTTTTCATCACAAGATTATAACTGTTCATTATCTTTTTGCAGATTTGACTGATGCTATCTAGCAAAGGCCTCAGCGAAGTAATGTCTATTTTCTCTTCTGTTGCCGTTTCATATACTTCGAGAATATTCGAATCTATTGCATCTGCATATCCCTTCATAATGTGCATCGCTTCAATAGCATCTTCCGCAGTAAGATTGGCTCGTGCACTAAGCAATCCAATCTGTTGCTTAGTTACTGCAAGTTCCACATGTGCCGCATCTAAACGATCCTGTGTTTCTACCATCTGTTGAGTAGCGCGTGCCGCTGTCTTTTGAAGCTCTTTGGTTTGGCGTACAACCTGTTCTGCCTTTTTTATGAATTCAGCATCTTGCGTTGCTTCGGCCAATTTTTTTAACTCCTCCGCCGGCGACTCTGATTGCCTACGCTGTTGAATAATAGAACGAACCAATTCTTGGTTACACTTTATTGAAAGATAAGCGGTGGGTTTTGTTCTAACTTTGATAATTTTTATGATCTTATCAATATCCGCAAACAGATCTTCATCTATAGTCTCATCAAAAAGATCCTCAGCTGTTCCCCATTTCACAATTTGTATAACGTATTTTTCCAATGGTTTGAGCACATGTTCCAAAAAAAACAACTTCAATTCTTCTAGATGGGGAGCAGCAATAAACCCGTTATTTCTGCTAGATGTTTCCACAAGGTTATTCATCTGACCATTAATTTCAAGTTGACCTATTAATTCGCGAGTACCCAAATACCGCTTATATCCTTGTTGTTTACGCTGATCAATATCAAAGAAGTCCCTACCAGGTTCGCCATATGGAAATACACGAAAGCCATTTTTATACACAAAAATAGAGCCATAGTTTACCGCCTCAACGCCCATTTTTTGAGTAAAGTTAAGTTTTGCTGCCCTATTCAAAAAATATAGTGTACATCGAATATCGCTTAAAGTGTATTCGCTTTTTTCTTTTGTTTCGAAAAGAAATGCGCCCCTATCGTTAAGAGTAGTCGTGATGACTCTCCCATCTTCGGAAATACATACTGTAATTTTTGTCGTCTTTTGGTTAATAATATCAAAAATATTATTCGTTATAACACCATTGACCTTGTCTCTATTATCTTCCTTTTTTTCATCTTCTTCTAGTAGGTCTGGGACTTCTAAAACTATTTCAAAAGGATCGTAATCGATGGTTGCCGAAGGATTTACCAATTGTGCTAAAGCTTTCTTTAGGGCAAGAAGATCACTACGGTTCCATTCTTCACGCAAATTCGATATAGTAATAGACGTTCCTGAAGATTCATCTTCTTTTAAAGAATACTCATATTGAACATCAATATCGGCAAAATTATCTAACGAACTCTTCTCAAAATCGCTCCACGAAATAATAATCTTATGTAAGATATTCTCAATACCGATTTTAGAAGATAAGCTAACTGTTTCTCCTAATCGGTCACATGAAAATCGACCAACGCCTTTTGCACCAGCAATAGCACGTTTAATGTTATCACGATATGACGGATTACGTTTTTCTGAATATGCAACAAAAAGCCATTTTTCAACAATATCTTTCTTGCCCATACCCTTACCATCATCAGAAATTGTAATTGTTGCTTCTGGTGCACCTAAGTTATCAAAATGAATTTTAGCATAACTTGCACCAGCATCGTAAGAATTCTTTACAAGCTCAAATATCGCAATGTATTTATCATTAATCAGTTCTCGACCAATGATATTTTTCAAACCAGAGCTTACCCTAAAGTGTAATGTTTCTGCCATCTTCTAATAACTCCTTAAGAACTAAACCTACTTGTTCCGCAAATAAAGGCGGAACAGCATTTGCTACTTGTGTATATCTTGGAACATCAACTTTTCTTCGGTCTCCACCTGTTGTATATTTTCCCATAAAATCATACCAATCAGGGAAACTCTGAATCCTAGCAACTTCTCTAACCGTGGGAATTCGGGGTTCGCTAAAATGAATAAGATCATCTGGGATCGAGGTAACCGTAGGGCATATACTATCAGCCTTTACAACCGTCACACTGCGCTTTTTTAGCCCCTCAAAAGTTTTAGGAGTATAACGTTGTGTTGTATTAGATGCTTTCATAAGTCTTTGAAATGTCTCGATAGTGCAATCCTTGTGTTTAGCAAAACGGTGACTATTGGGAATAGCACTCTTTATGCCCACACGCATATATTTTTGATATGCTGACACTGCTTGCCCATATATACCAGAATAAAAATTAGGTGAATCCGGGCATTCTACAGTACCGTTCGCCATCAGCAGATCACCAATTGCATCAGAAATTGTTACATGTGCGGCCAACTTTTTTCTTGATAAAAAGTATTTTCTATTTTGGTCTAACAAATCAAAGAAACAACTTGGTTTAAAGACTCTGCTGGCAATTAGAATAAATCTCTTTCTTTTTTGTGGAACACCGTATTCGGACATGTCAATTAGCTTGCTATGGGTTGCATATCCCTCTTTCTTTAATGCTTCCGTAATTTTTTCAGAATATGCATCACCTTTGTTTCCGATTTCATCTGAAAAGGCAACGGTAAAACCGTGAACATTTTCAAATAGTAAAGTGTCTGGCTGAACTAAACGAATAAAATCAATATATGCGTTGAATAATTCGTTGCGTGCATCATCGTGGTTTCTTCGTCCCGCCATAGAGAAGCCTTGACATGGAGGTCCGCCGACAACAAGCGAAACTTGCCCTTGTAAATTTCTGAGATCTTCAGAATACGTATTTATAACTTCATAAATATCCAAGTTGCTTTTTGATAACCAGCTAGGCCAAGAATAATGATTTTTTTTATCAATCAAATTAGTTGACAATGTCAGAAAAGCATCTGGATTCTTTTCTATAGCAAAGAGACCATGCCAACCAGCATTATAAAGACCTAATGATAAACCACCACATCCAGCAAACAAATCAATATAATTCAATGACATATCTGCACTCCTTTCATAACTTGTAGTTCGATTACAACTTTAACCATGTGGATTCCTAATTTTTGCAAACTATTAGATTGTTTGTTTTTGATAATGCTAAATATCTTGGATACCGATAATTATCCATCACAACGAGCACTTCCCGCTCGCCACACATTACCATCACACACTTCCATACGCCATGCTCTATGACAGCCTTATCAATGTAAGGTAGTAAAAAAGAACAACTACTTTTGAAGTCATCACAAAAAGTAATAAATTCATCCCTTTTTAGATGAATACTCGCTATTATGCAATATTCTGCAACAACACCTTTATAGCGAGATGTATATTCATATAGCGCAGCATAATTAGGTGTATTTCTAAAAAATGAAGCTTTCATGATCTTTCTCCACAAACTAATGATACTATTTAATTATATATAAATTAATTATATATAAAATTGTATCCGTAGCTTTGACATATTATCCATGCCAAGCGATAATTTGAGGAAACAGGATATGTAGGTAATTATAACCAACAGCCGAATATTTATTTAATCAGCGTTTGCGCACCGTTAAGTTGGAATATACTTATCCTATTGGCAATGTTTTTTACTACTGGCACACACACAGTATTTCCGCATTGCTTATATGCACTTTCAAGAGATACACCCTTAAAAGTATAGTTTTTCGGATAACCTTGGAAGGCAAGGCATTCCGTCGGTGTGAGCTTACGGATACCGAAATCATCACGAATAATAGGCACACGATCGGGATACGTTCCCATATTGGCTTTCAATGTTGGGCATATATCCCATTTGCGGGTTGCAACCCCGCTATCATCAATTCTGTAAATACCCGTATTATCGACAATTCTCGCATCAAGCTCCTTAAAATATCGGCTGCTTGAGCCGTAATAATAAATATCATCGTGCTTCACGCTGCGGTCGATAATATCCTCGATCGACGTCTCAAGGGACATAGCCTCGGGGAATGCAAAGCGGTCGCAATCTTCGATGTTCAAAAATGCCACAATGAAAATTCGTGCACGGTTCTGCGGAATGTTGACATCGGTCGCATTTATCACCTTGTACTTGACGGAATAACCGAATTGCGCCAAGGTGTTATAAATAACGAGGAAGGTCTTGCCGTTATCGTGTTCCATAAGGTTGCGAACATTCTCCAAGAATACCACTCTCGGTCGTTTGACGTCAATGAAACGAGAAATCTCAAAGAACAGATTACCACGAGGGTCTTTGAATCCTCGACGATAACCCATAATCGAGAACGGCTGGCACGGAAAACCTGCAACAAGCACATCTACATCGGGGAGTGTCCGAGGGTCGACATTGCGCACATCACCTTCTATGAGGTACGTGTTCGGGAAGTTGTGACGGTAGGTTTTACAAGCCGAAGCATCCATATCATTTGCCCATGCAATCTCGAAACCTGCCTGCTCAAATCCGAGGTCAATACCGCCGATCCCCGAAAACAGGCTTCCTACTTTCGATTTGCTCATCATTTGATAAATCTAATCTGCAAATTCAGCTTCAAATAATATTTTCCGTTTTCTTTATAGATACTGCCGAATTGATGTCTGCTCGTGCTTGCGGTTTCAAACTTTGTATTCTTAACAAGGTAGTTTTCAAACTCATTACGGTTGAACAGGTGATAGCAAAGAACCTCTCCATCCTCACGGACTATAATATAACCGCCCGTTGCATCGGCTGTTCCGTCCCAGGGCTTGGAAGGAAGCAGCCCAAGTGCGCTTTCGGTCAAGAATTTCTTGAACTTGTACTGATAAAACGGATGTCCTTTAGAAAGGTTATAGTGCATCGGATTGGCTGCAACAATAGATTCAAGAGCTTTTTCAACTGTGTTTGCACCAGTAGAATAATATTCTGTCAGCATATATGCGCAAATTTGCGGAAGGTCTCCATCAATCAAAAGCAAGTTGCTTTCAAAAGTATCATTCTCCATACCTACATAGCGCAACCCGCAGCCAACCGATGTAAGGTATGCCATTTTCTGCTTGAACAGTTTGGAGTAAGATTCAAACTCTGCCATCGTAGCATCGGTGGGAGTTCCTGTAATTTCATAGATAAAGTTTGTGGTCTTACCTGCATTTACAAGTGTGGATGCACCACCAAGCCTTGATTTTATACTGAATCCTTGAACCGATTCATATCCCGTGTTTATGTCGTGAATTTTGATGCGAATATCAGCCTTGTCGCTTGATTTTGCTTTCAAAGTGCTTACGCTGATTCTGTCAAGAAACGCTTCGGTATCGGCAGACGCAAAAGATGGAGCGTTAGCCGCAACAATCTCGTTGTAAAGCTTATCTGCTACACGTGCGAATTCATCGGAAGGAAGGTCTATCAGCGTTGTGGCGGTTTCGGAATTATAAACAGCCACACGACCCGCATTGCGGTCAACACGAAATTCAAGAACACCGATATTTTCGGTTCTGACAATGTTGATGATGTTATAGAACACATCGTCCATTTTATTCAAATCGGCATCTGCCGCATAGAGCTTACCGACTTCAAGCAAACGGAGAAATACGTAGATTTCGCTCCATTCGCCTTTGTTTCCCGAAAGTTTAGGCATTATCAAGTACCTCCTTGATTTTTTCTGCAATGGCTGCGATTACGTTGACGGTAACGCTGTTTCCGAACTGCTTATAAAGATGTGTGTCTGCGAGAGGGAGAACGAAGTCATCCGGGAAGCCCTGCAGACGAGCCCATTCACGGGGAGTCATCTTACGGATGCCTTCCTTGTTGATTTTTCCCTTGATATGAGTTGTGGGGGTAAGGTTCTTCTGACGCTTATCAACCACAAGGTTTCTCTCTCTGCCCATGCCACCGCAAACAATAGCACCTGCAACATCGCTCCAATCACGGATTTCATATCCAAAACCGTTGCCTTTAGATTCATGGCGAGCTTTATGCTGTCTCAATGTTTCAAGATATACATCACTTAAATAATACTTTGCGGGAACGGGCTTTTCTTCACGAATATCCCACAAACGCTTGCTATCATCGGTCATCTCCGGAAACTCAAAGGTTTCGGGAGCGAGGTCATTTCTGAATGCCACAACATAGATTCTTTCTCTGTTCTGAGGAACACCAAAGTTCTTGCTGTTGAGCACCTTGAAGAACACCTTGTATCCGAGATCTTCAAAGGTCTTGCAAATAATTTTAAAAGTTCTTCCTCTGTCGTGAATAACGAGTCCTTTTACATTCTCGCAGAAAATGACCTTCGGCTTATGATACTCGCAAATACGAGCAACATCCATAAAGAGCGTGCCACGGCACATGCCTTTATAGTTATCCTCAAATCCCATTCGCTGTCCCGCAAGGCTGAACGCCTGACAAGGAAATCCCGCAAGGCAGATATCAAACTCGGGAACGTCTTTCTCTGCAATTTTTGTTATATCTCCGGCAATTTCAAATTTATCTTCAAAATTTGTTTTATAAGTTTTTTGCGCGTTTTCATCCCATTCACAGACAAATA
>JAZNBA010000060.1:0-23546 GCA_045586785.1 Eubacteriales bacterium
TCCTCGACGGTCCGTAAACGTGGAATTTTATCAAACTCTATGTTTACGGACCGTCGAGGACGTCGGTCCCTACGATATATTAAGATGATTGTCCGTTGTCAAAAAGCGCGTCGGTGCTGACACCGAGAATTTTGGCGATCACAAATATTTCTTTGTCGGTTGCCATTCTGACTTGACCTTCAAGCTTTGAATAACTTGTAGGATTTATATCTGCGCCCATTGTCTGCATACGCGCAATGAAATCTTTTTGCTTTATACCTTTGGCAAGACGCAAAGTACGAACATTTTTGCCTATGATGTTGGCAGTTCCGTAGTCGTTTTTCCTTGTTTTCATTTGTCAGTTTGGTTAAAAATATCCTCGAAGGACGTTTTTAAAATTTCTTTTATAAGAATAATTTCATCGGGATAGATATGACGCTGACCACATTCGATTTTTGCAACCGCACTGCGCGTAATATCACATCCGCTCAGTTGCATTTTTGCCGCAAGAACATCCTGTGTCATATTTCGCGCCTCGCGCAATTGGCGAATATTGTTACCGATTCGTTTTTCAATAGTTTGGTTCATATTAATTGTTTTCTTCGGGCGGATAAGCGATAATGCCCTCTGTCGCTTCAAATCTCTTTATTGCCTGACGTATGAGATATAAAATCTCTCCGTTTGCAGATCTCCCTTCGTATTTTGAAATATAGTGAAGCTTGTAATGTAATTCGGGGTCTATTTCAATTCCGATGTGCTTGTTATTTTTGTTTCTCATAATAACCTCAAAATAATTTTTATTTAAGTATATTTTAAGATTATTTTGTGGTATAATGTTGGCAGTATACTTGAAATAAGTATACTAAAATTTCAAACACATTAAGGAGAAACGATATGAAACCCACGATAAGAGCATTATGGCGCGGAGAGGTGCCGCGCGAGGGTGAAAGCGCGGAGCTGAAGTGTCAGCTTGACGATATTGTCAAAGAAAAAGAAAGACTTATGAGAATAGTTGCGCTTCAAGTGGACGACGAGGGATACCGCGCGTTGCTGGATTACGCCGAATTGAATAAAAAATATACCGAGCTTTGTCTTGCCAACGCATATGAGGACGGTTTCTCCTTGGGTACCAAATTAACGGCAGAAGCGTTTGCACAGCAAAAGAATAATTGATATAAATAAAAAAGTCCGCAAATTTGCGGACTTTTTACGTATATATTATACCACAAAAACGGCAAAAAGTCAAGACTTGTAATTGCCTTCGAAATGGTGTATTATTATACCCACACATAGGAGTAGAACGGGGGAGGACGTGTATGCAGAAAAAAGAATTTCGGCTGTTTCGAGCCAACGCGCTGTTTTTGAGGGGACATTATCGTGAAGCGTTTGAAGAATATTTTATGGGCGCGGTGGACGAGCGCGAACCCATCGCGGCGTTTGATCTGGCGTTTATGTACCATCAGGGCTTCGGAGTGCCGCGCAATTATATGATGGCGCGCCGTTATTATGTGGCGGCGTCGGGACTTGAGGGCGGTGAGGCGCAGTTCAATCTGGCGCTTATGTATCTTCGCGGTCAGGGCGTTGAACCTGACTCGGCGCGGGCGGCTGAGTATATGAAGACCTCGGCGGCGCATGAGTGTATAAACGCCCAGCTATATCTTGCCGCGGCGTATACGATGGGATATATGTTTGATCCCGTTGACATCGAGTGCATTTCGCTCATCCCTTTTTACCGTGTCATAGAACGCAAGCAACCGCCGCTTTGCCTTTCGGGCAAGGGCGGCGGTTCACAGCTCGAAGATAGGCGGTATGAGGTGCTGGAAGCGGACGAGCAGTATGCAGTCGAGATGCTGGAGGCGGCGACACGGCACAAGGACACCACGTATATTGATAAGCAGATCGGTGTCGCCAAAATGACACTTGGGCAGGCATACATAGAGGGCTTCGGCGCCGAGTATGATCCTATGAAGGGATATAAATTGATCGAGGCGGCGGCAATACAGCACAATTCCACCGAGGCGGCAATGTATTTGCTGCAAAATAAAGACACAGCAAAGATTTACGGTGTCAATGCCCAAAAGGTGATTTATTTGCTTGAAGAAAAATAACTGATAATTATAGCCGTGTTATTTTGTTAACACGGCTTCTTTTTATAAGGCGTTGAAACAAGGGATTCCGTCAGGGCATTCCACGCGAAGCAGGGGAATGCTGAACCATACACAGTTGAGCTGTCGATTTAAGCTATTCCAATATGTAAAAGATTTTGAGGTGGGTTCGGGAGGAACTTTTGTAAAAGTTCCTCCCGACGGGGTACGGGGCAGAGCCCCGAATATATTGATTTACATTTCTATATACTGTTCTCTGTCAGCGCCGACGGAAACATACTTGATGCGGCAGTCGGTAGCCTTTTCGATGTAGCGAACGTAGTTTTGTGCTTCAACGGGCAGATCCTCAAAGCGGCGGCAGCCCGAAATATCGCACTTCCAGCCCTTATGATACTCGTAAACAGGCTTTGCGTTTGCAAGATCGTCGCCGGAGGGGAAGTAGTCAACAAGCTCACCGTTTACGTCGTACTTAACGCATACGGGGATCTCGTCAAGGTAAGACAGAATGTCAAGCTTGGTCAGTGCGATGCAGTCAGCGCCCTGAACAAGAATACCGTAACGGGAAGCGGGAACATCAAAGCCACCTACACGGCGGGGTCTGCCGGTTGCGGCACCGTACTCTCCGCCGGCGGCACGAAGCTCCTCACCCTTTTCTCCGAACAGCTCACAGGTGAAGGGGCCCTCACCAACACAGCTGGAGTAAGCCTTCATAATACCAACTACCCCGTCAAGCTTCTGGGCGGGAATGCCCGAGCCGATGGGAGCGTAAGCGGCAATGGTGGAGGAAGAAGAGGTGTAGGGGTAAATACCGAAGTCGATGTCGCGGAGCGCGCCCAGCTGAGCCTCGAACATGATCTTCTTGCCGTTCTTGGATGCTTCTGTCAGATACTGAGTGGTGTCACAGATGTAGTCAGCGAAGGGCATACCAAACTTCTCAAGCCATGCGTAAATAGCGTCAACGGTGATCTCCTCGTGACCGTAACCCTTGTTAACGGTAAGGTTCTTCCACTCGATAATGCCGGGAAGTCTTCTCTTCAGATAATCGGGATGCAACAGGTCGCCCATTCTGAACGCCTTCTTCATGTACTTGTCCGCATAAACGGGAGCGATACCGCGGCGGGTGGAGCCGAATTTAGCGTCACCCAGACGATCCTCCTCGAGAATGTCGAGCAGCTTGTGGTAAGGCATACAGATCGTAGCGCGGTCGCTTATTTTAAGATTGTCGGGAGTGATGTTGATGCCTGCCTCGCGAAGTCTTGCAACCTCACCGAACAGATGCTCAACGTCGATAACCATACCGGGACCCATTACGTTTACCGTGTTTTCACGGAGAATGCCCGAGGGGAGCAGATTGAGAATGAACTTGCCACGCTCGTTGATAACGGTGTGACCTGCGTTGTTACCGCCCTGATAACGGATTACAACGTCATAATTTTCGGAGAGCAGGTCGACCATACGGCCCTTGCCTTCGTCTCCCCAGTTGATACCTACGATTGCTGTTAACATTGATTTATATCCTCCTAAAATATTAAACCGTGATTTCGATGTTCATGCCAAGGTCTGCGCGGTTGGCATTGAGAACGGGTGATACGCACTCGCGTAAGAATTCGTCGGTCTGCTCCTTTGCGCGGCCGATAAATACGCTGTTTTTCATTATGTCATCAAGCTCCTCGCGGGTGAGACCAAATTCGGGGTCTGCGAGAATAAGCTCGAGCAGATCGTTGTCGCCGCCCTCAAGCTTGATGCGCTTTGCGGTCGCCACGGAATGACGGCGAATGGCTTCGTGCAGCTTTTGTCTGTCGCCGCCGCGCTCAACGCAGTACATAAGAATATTTTCGGTTGCCATAAACGGCATTTCCTCATCCAGGTGACGCTTCATCATGTTGGGATAAAGCGAGCCGTTGGAGATTATATTGATGTAAAGCGACAGAATAGCATCTGTAGCTAAAAATGCCTCGGGAATGGAGATGCGGCGGTTTGCGGAGTCGTCCAGCGTTCTCTCAAACCACTGAGTAGCCGCGGTGATGGCGGGATTCATAACGTCAACCATGACGTAGCGCGCCAGCGACGCGATGCGCTCGCTTCGCATGGGGTTGCGCTTGTAAGCCATAGCGGAGGAGCCGACCTGACCGGGCTCAAAGGGTTCGTCGAATTCCTTGAGGTGGGAAAGCAGACGAATGTCGTTGGAGAACTTTGCCGCGCTCTGCGCGATGCCGCCCAGAACGGAAATTACATTGTAATCCATTTTGCGGGAATATGTCTGTCCCGAAACGTAAACACAGCCCGGGAAATCCATTTTTTGAGCTATGAGACGTTCAAGCTTCTGAACCTTTTCGTGGTCGCCGTCAAACAGCTTGAAAAAGCTTGCGGCAGTACCCGTAGTACCCTTACAGCCCAGCAGACGCAGCTGACGGAGCTGGAAGTCAAGCTGCTCAAGGTCGTTGAGCAGGTCTGCGATCCACAGCGTTGCGCGCTTGCCCGCGGTTGTGGGCTGAGCCGCCTGAAAGTGCGTGTAAGCGAGTGTGGGTGTGTCCTTGTATTTTTGCGCGAAAGCGGCAGTCGCGGCAATGCAGTTTATCAGCTTGCGGCGAATTATCTTCATTGCGTCGCGCATAACGATAACGTCCGTGTTGTCGCCTACGTAGCAGGATGTAGCCCCCAGATGAATTATGCCTTTGGCGTTGGGGCAGGCGTCTCCGTACGTGAGAATGTGCGCCATAACGTCGTGACGTATCTCGGACTCATATTTTTTGGCTTTGTCGTAATCAATGTCGTAAACGTGTGCCTTGAGTTCCTCTATCTGCTCTTCGGTAATGTCAAGACCGAGCTCGCGCTCAGCCTCGGCAAGTGCCACCCATAGCTTTCTCCAGGTGGAAAATTTAACGTCAGCCGAGAAAATGTGCTTCATTTCCTCGCTTGCGTATCTGACACAAAGGGGATTTACATAAATATTATTCATTCTTTATGACCAAGCCTTTCTTTCAACGGTGTCTTTTTTTGGTTTCCAGAAATTTCGCGATCCTGTCCATAGCAACCTTCAGCTTGGGAAGGTCGGGCAGGAAGACTATGCGGAAGTGATCGGGGTCCTGCCAGTTGAAGCCGGTTCCCGCCGTGACCAGCACCTTTTGGTTACGCAAAAGCTCAAAGGCGAATTGCTCATCGTTGTCGATGTTGTAGTAGTTGCGGTCGATCTTGGGGAAGATGTAGAATGCCGCATCGGGACGGATTGCGCTAAGTCCCGGTATCTGCTCAATGGCATTGCATATGTACTCGCTCTGTTCGTAAATACGGCCGCCGGGCTGTAGCAGCTCGTCCGCCGACTGATAGCCGCCGAGCGCCGTCTGAATAATGCTCTGCCCCGGAACATTGGAGCACAGACGCATGGAGGACAGCAGATTGAGTCCTTCAATGTAGCCCTTGGCGTGGCTCTTGTCGCCTGCCAGACACATCCAACCGCAACGGAAGCCCGCAACGCGGTGGGACTTTGAAAGGCCATTGAAACTGACCGTCAGCAGGTCAGGAGCAAGCGATGCGATAGCAATGTGCTCCTTGCCGTCCATAACAAGTCTGTCGTATATTTCGTCGGCGAAAATGATAAGACCGAATTCGCGGGCGATATCAACAATACCCTGCAGGGTTTCTTTGGAATAAAGCACGCCCGTGGGGTTGTTGGGATTTATGACGACGATACCTTTTGTGTTTTTTGTGATCTTTGCGCGGATGTCGTCAAGATCGGGATTCCAGTGGTTGGACTCGTCGCAAACGTAGTGAACGGGAGTGCCGCCCGCCAGCGCCACAGAAGCGGTCCACAGCGGATAGTCGGGCATGGGGATAAGTATCTCGTCACCGTGGTCCAGCAGACCGTTCATTGACATGGTGATAAGCTCACTGACACCGTTACCCGTGTAGATGTCGTGAATACCCACATTGGGTATCTTTTTGAGCTGACAGTATTGCATGATGGCTTTGCGTGCCGAGAAAACACCCTTTGAATCAGAATACCCCTCAGCCTGCTTAAGGTTGTATATCATGTCAACGATAATTTCGTCGGGTGCCATAAGACCGTGGGGCGCAGGGTTGCCGATGTTGAGCTTTATTATATTTATACCGTCGGCCTCCATACGGGCGGCTTCGTCAAATACCTTGCCGCGTATGTCATAGCAGACGTGTTCAAGCTTTTTTGATTTATCAAAGATTTGCATATTGGTACTCCTTAGTGTTAAATTCAAACACCTTATTATAGTATATCACAAACAAAGCCCAATTGCAAGAGCTATCTGCGAAAATGCATAGCTGTCATTACAATAATATTTTATATAATTGAATTGACAAACGCGTAATAATGTGCTATTATTATAATTATACAAAAGGATGAATATCACATATGATTTTTATGTAAAAATACATCCGTTGAAGAAAGGAGTTCGATTATGGCTCAGATAGCAGACATCATCAAATACGAAGGGGATAACAGCACGTTTGTCTGGAAGCATCCTTGTGAGGACTTCAGCTCATTGACTCAGCTTATCGTGCATGAGTCACAGGAGGCGTTGTTCCTGATGAACGGTCAGGCGCATGACCTTTTCGGTCCCGGACGTTATACTCTGGAATCGCAAAACATTCCAAAGCTCGGAAAGCAGTTTGAAAAGACCTTCGGTGGAGATACACCCTTCCACTGCGAGGTGTATTTTATAAACAAAACTGTCCAGATGGGACTTAAGTGGGGCGCCGGTGACATTAACTTTATAGAGCCGTCTATGAGCTTCCCCATCAAGCTGGGCGCGTCGGGTGAAATGAACCTTATGGTATCCGACTCCCGCAAGCTGCTTACAAAGCTGATAGGAACTATGTCGGGTGTTGCCTGGGATGACCGTGACGCGGATGGTAACAGAAAAGTCAACAAGAACGGTCTGCCCTTTGCGCAGTCGCTCCGAAACACGTTCCGTCCTCTTATTGCGACGGCTGTAAAATCCCATCTCGCGACCAGCATAAAGGAAAACAACATCGACCTTCTTGAGATCGACGAAAATCTGGAGCACCTGTCCGAGACATTGCGCAAAAAGATACTGCCCGGCTTTGAAGAATACGGTCTTTACATACCGCAGCTCTACATCACTACGGTGCTGCTTCCCGAAAACGATCATAATTTCCAGACATGGCGAGATGTACACACATTTGCTTTCCAAAAGAAAGTAGCAGAGGCACAAGCTGAGCTGGAAGTTGCACGGGAAACTGCCAAGATCGATGCAACAACGGCCATTCATACGGCACAGGCAGAGGCTGAAGCAACAAGAGCTACCGCGCGTATAGAAGCTGAAACCAGCGTACGTCTCGCCAAAACCGAGGCAGATGCCGCGGTTAAGATTGCGCAGACCGAGGCAGAGGCTCGCGAAAAGCAGGCAGAGATATCCAAGGTTGAGGCAGAATCTGCGGTTAAGATTGCGCAGACCGAGGCCGCAGTTCGCGAAAAGCAAGTTGAGGTTTCAAATGTTCAGGCAGATCAGGCGATAAGAATGGCGCAAACCGAATCGGATGCAGCTGTAAGACTTGCCGAAATCGAGGCAAAGGTACGTCAGACAGAGGCAGACACTGCAAGAATTGAGGCCGAGGCTCAGCACAAAAAGATCGGTGCTATGGCAGATATCGAGCTGGAACGTGCCAAAGGCTTGGCAGAGGCAGAGGTTGCACGCGCCAAAGGCATGGCTAATGTAGATATTGCACATGCTCAGGGCATGGCTGAGGCTGAGATCATGCAACATAAGGGTTATACTCAAAGAGATGTTCTTCAGGCAGATGTTCAAACGGAATATGCTAAAAGCCTGGGTCAGATAGGCGCAAACGGCGGAAACGGAGGCGGTATGGGTATTAACGCAAGCGGCTTTGTAGGCGATATGGTCAATTTCGGAATGGGAATGGCGGCTGCTCAGACGGTTGTCAAGCCTATGGGCGAGATGTTCAGCGGTCTTACAAACGCGGCTATGGGCGCTACATCCGCACCTGCCAACGCGGTCTGCCCCAAGTGCGGCAGCGCAGTCCCCGCCAACTCCAAGTTCTGTCTTGAGTGCGGAACCAAAATAGAAGCACTTGCGGCTGATGAAGTTATCTGCCCCGTTTGCGGCAAGAAGGTCAGAAAAGGCAAGTTCTGCCTGGAATGCGGCGCTTCACTGATAAACAAATGCCCCGTTTGCGGTGCTGAAGTCGCTCCCGGCGGCAAATTCTGCCCTGAGTGCGGCACAAAGCTTTAAACGGTAAAATTTTCAGACGTTTTATTAAAGCTATATTACTTTTTCGCGTCTGCGCGAAAGAACGGAGAATGAAATGAAAAAATTTGGGTTTTACTCTATAGGCTGGCTGCTTTTTCTCGGACTTTTCAACGTTGTTACGTTTGTTACTCCCAATGAGTATAACGGCATAAGCAAGTTTACTCCCGTTTTTTGGGTTTCATATGTGTTTATAACCGTTGCGTTTATCGGCCAGCTTGCGTGCGCATACTATGTTTTCAACGCAAAGAAAACATTTAAGCCGTTTTACAGCATCCCCGTGCTTACGGCAAGCATTACTTCGTTGGTGATCATTACGTTGGTCGGCAGTCTGTTTATGGCGATCATCACGCTTCCCTCATGGATAGGCATTATAATTTGCAGTATTGTATTGGTGCTTAACATAGTTTATGTTGCCAAGTCTGCGGTAGCGGTGGAGATGGTCGCAGATATTGATAAAAAGGTAAAGGTCAAGACCATGTTTATCAAGCTGCTCACAGCCGATGCCAAAACACTGGCGGCGCGCGCCGAGGGCGAGGAGTTCGCGGCTATTGCTCATAAGGTATATGAGGCGATAAGATACAGCGATCCTATGTCCGATGAGGCACTGGTACTGATTGAAGACAAAATAACCATGAAATTTAATGAGCTCTGTGATGCGTTTGATCAAAAGAACATTGAGCTTGCCGATAGCTGCTCAAAGCAGCTGCTTATATACATAACCGAAAGAAACAGCAAATGCCGTGTTCTTAAATGACGATAGGAGATAAGTTTCAATGACGCTTTTTAAGTGTAAAATGTGCGGCGGCTCGCTTGAGGTGTTTGAAGGCTCTTCCACTGCCGTTTGCGAATACTGCGGAAGCCAGCAAACGCTTCCTAAGCTTAACGACGAAAAGATAGCCCGTCTTTACGAGCGCGCAAATCATCTTCGTATGAACAACGAATTTGATAAAGCTATGGGCATATATGAGCAAATACTGGATGAGGAGAATACTGACGCTGAGGCGTATTGGTCGTTGGTGCTTTGCCGTTACGGTGTTGAATACGTTGAGGACCATCAAAGCCACAAAAGAGTTCCCACGGTAAACCGTACACAGCTTGTTCCGATTTTATCCGATCCCGATTATGAAATGGCACTCAGATATGCCGATCTGTCTCAGAAGCTGATATACGAGGTAGAGGCAAAGGCTATCAACGAGATACAAGAGGGCATATTTGCTTTTTCGCGTCAGGAAGATCCCTTTGATGTCTTCATTTCCTATAAAGAGACTGATGACAACACGGGTCTGCGTACCCAGGATTCTCTTGATGCCCTTGAGATATTCTATCTCCCATTGATCAAAAAAGGCTATAACGTATTTTATGCGCCCATGACCCTGAAGGAAAAGCATATTCCGCAGGGTAAATACGATTCCTATATCTTCTCGGCACTAAGCTCAGCAAAGGTAATGATAGTTCTGGGTTCGAAAAAGGAATATTTTGAGTCTGAATGGGTCAAGAATGAATGGGGAAGATACCTTGACCGTATAATCAAAAACGGCGAAAAGAAGGATATTATCCCCGTTTACCGTGATATATACCCCGAGCAGCTGCCCGATAAGCTGCGTTCCTTCGAGGCGTTCGATCTTACAAAACCTGATACGCTGTTTTACATAATGCAAAAGATCGAATATAATATCCCCCGTGCTGTCACACCTAAGCATACATATCCCGGAGGTGCCAAGCCGGACACTGCTTCTTCCAGCTCCGAGGGCGCGGCATCCGGTAATGTTGACGCACTGCTAAAGCGTGTTTCCATTTTTTTGGAAAACGGAGACTGGAGCAATGCCGATATATATTGCGAAAAGGTGCTTGATATTGACCCCGAAAACGGTCAGGCTTACGTTTATAAGCTTTTGGCTCAGGCGAGAGTTGCCGAGCTTGACGCGCTCAAAGCAAGTCAGGTCAGCCTTGAAAGCTTGCCTACGTATAAAAATGCGGTCAGATACGCCGATGCCGCTACATCGGGACGCCTGATACAGTATAATCAGGATGTCAAGCAAAATCTTGAGCGTCTCCGCCGCGAACGCGAAGCGCAGCTCAAGCGTGAACGCGAGATCTCAACTCTTAAAGCAGAGCAGAGCAGTGTCGGTTCAACCGTCACGACTTTAGTGAACAAACGCAAGTGGCTTGAAGGGCAGATAGCTCAAAAGCAGGAGCGCGTAAAAGCTCCCGTAGATCTTCTGAAGCTGAAAAAGGCGGCTCAGGCGGTTCTGGCGGCTGCCATAGCATCTTGTGTACCTCTTTTGGCAATTTTAGTATCGGGACTGTTCCATTTTGCGGAGTGGATCGCTGTTGTGGCTGTTTTGGTCTGGATGGGACTTATGGCGCTGTACGTTTTGTGCGGTGCCAAGCTGGCAAAGGCAGATAATAAGAGTCCGCATCTTACGTGGATCAACCTTCCGACGTACTTTGCGTTCAGTATAATTTATGCTGTGGTCATTTTGAAAAAGATCAAAAACGGCACTGTAGGCAGCAGAGATCTTGATGCGTTAGCTTCGCTGACGGCGCAGCTTGAAAAGATCGATGTTGACATTGAACATGCCAGAAAAAAACTCGGCGAGATATATTCAAAGCTTTGCGAGCTTGAAAAATAAAAAGTTCCACCGTTTTTGGCTATACGCCAAAAACGGTGGATATTTATTAAATGCGGAAAATTTGAATTTTTATTCCTTAAATCAAAAAAATCGTTAAAAAGTCTTGACAAATCCACAACGAAAGAGTATAATTGCAATATCAATTAAGCAGGAGGAAAAAGCGATGACGATCAAAACCAATCGATTTTATTATTATTACCATCATTGCGGCCTCTCTGCATTTGCTGAAATCGGCTCATGATGGCTTTATTGCCGTTGCCGATATTTTCTCCAAAATAGTATGAAGCCGCACTTAAAGTTCCCACTTGTGGAATTTGTTATGTGCGGAATTTTTATTTTATTCGAAAGACGAGGTATACTTAAATGGACCTGCTTGAAAATGCGCGAGCCGAGATAGACAGAATAGATAAAGAAATGGCGGCGCTGTTTTGTCAGCGTATGAAGGCGGCGGAAATGGTCGCCGAGCACAAAAAAATACACGGTCTGCCTATTGAGGACAAGGTGCGCGAGGCGGCAATGATAGCGCGAAACAACGACAAGGTCGAGTTTGAGTATCGCCCGTATTACGAGCATTTTCTCACATCGCTCATAACAGAATCAAAGAAATATCAGAAATTTTTGCTTGACGGTATGACCGTAGCTTACAGCGGCGTCAAGGGTGCGTTTGCGCATCTTGCGGCACGCCGTATATTCGGCGCTGGAAGTGCCGTGGCGTATAGTAATTTTGAGGAAGCCTACAGAGCTGTGGAGCAGGGCATATGCGATTGCGCGGTGCTTCCTATCGAGAACAGCTATGCGGGCGACGTTGATGCCGTTATGGATCTGGCACACCGCGGAAGCCTTTATATTTCGGGTATATATGATATGCCACTCAGTCAAAGCTTGCTCGGAAAGCCCGGTACATCAATAAGCGACATAACAGAAGTTTGCAGTCATCCGCAGGCACTTTCGCAGTGTATGCCATATCTCAGGAGTCATGGCTGGAAGCTGACCCAATCGGTCAACACGGCAGTGGCGGCGCAAAGTGTGGCGCAGGACGATCGGCGCGATATTGCCGTGGTCGCATCCCGCGAGGCGGCGGAAATATACGGACTCGAGGTGCTTGAGGGCGACATCAATGAAAACAAGAACAACACCACACGTTTTGCTGTGTTTACGCGCACGCCCTGCAAAATAGAGCCGCAGGATAAGCACTTTGTGATAATGTTCACGGTTAAGAACCGCCCCGGCTCGCTGGGACACGTTGTGTCCGTCATAAGCGAGTGCGGATTTAACCTGAAATGCCTTAAGAGTCACCCCACGGGCGGCGAGAATTGGTCATACTACTTTTATACCGAAGGCGAGGGCAACCTTGCGTCACCCGAGGGCAAGCTGTTGCTTAGTGAAATGAGCAGAGTTTGCGAACAGGTAAAATTGCTGGGCAGCTTTCCAAGCGAAAAAATGCTTGATAGCGTCGGCAAAAAATGAGAGGATAAAACATGAGTATATTGCATATGGAGCTTGGCGCGCACAGCTATGACATAACGGTACAGCGCGGCGCGCTGGCGCGTGTGGGAACGCTTTTGAAGCTGGACCGCAGGGTTTTGATACTGACCGACAGCGGAGTTCCCGCCGAGTACGCTCAAGCGGTGGCGGGTAAATGCCGCGAGGCGCATATATTTACCATGGCACCGGGCGAATCTAATAAATGTATTGAAAGATATACCGAAATACTGCGCGCCATGGTGGATGCAGACTTTGACCGCGGCGATTGCGTGGTAGCTGTAGGCGGTGGTGTTGTGGGCGACTTGGGCGGCTTTGTTGCCGCGACGTATATGCGCGGTGTTGACTTTTACAACATTCCCACCACACTGCTGTCTCAAATAGATTCGTCTATCGGCGGTAAGGTTGCGGTGGATTTCGGCGGATATAAAAACATCGTCGGCGCGTTTTATCAGCCGCGTGCGGTGGTCATCGACCCCGAGGTGCTGAGCACGCTTGACGAGCGACAATTCGCCTGCGGAATGACGGAGGCTGTAAAAATGTTTGCCACCTTTGACGCCGAGGCGTTTGAATACGTGGAGCGAGAGGGCAGAGATACCGATATCGACCGCGTCATAATCCGCGCGCTTGAGATAAAAAGAGATGTAGTCGAGCAGGACGAAAAGGAAAAAGGGCTTCGCCGCGTGCTGAATTTCGGTCACACGGTAGGGCACGCCATAGAAAGCCTCAGTGAAAATGACGAAACGCCCCTGCTTCACGGCGAATGCGTTGCGATAGGTATGCTGTGCATGAGCGAGGGCAAGGTAAGAGCGCGCATCGCAAAGACGGTTGCCCACTTCGGTCTTCCCACAACGTGGCAAGGCAAGGAGAGCGAGGTTATCTCCGCCATGACACACGACAAAAAGGCAAGCGGCGACAGCATTAACGTAGTTAAGGTCGATACGCTGGGCTCGTTTATTCAGCAAAAAATGACTGCCCGTGAAATTGCGGCGCAGAGCAGAGAGGTAATAACTTTAATATGAAAAATATATTCGGAAATGCCCTGACAGTCACAATTTTCGGTGAAAGTCACGGCGCGGCTATAGGTGCCGTCATTGACGGCATGGCTCCAGGTGTCGATGTCGATACCGATTATATTGACGCAAAGCTGGCGCTTCGCCGTCCAAGCGGTAAAATATCCACGGCAAGACAGGAGAAGGATCAGTACAGTATTCTCAGCGGAGTTTATAACGGCAAGACCACGGGTACGCCCATCTGCATTATGATACCTAACGCCGACACCCACAGCAAGGATTACTCGGCGCTCTCGGGTAAGGCAAGACCGGGGCACAGCGACTATCCCGCATATGCAAAATATCACGGCTTTGAGGATGCCCGCGGCGGCGGTCACTTCAGCGGACGCATCACGGCGGCACTTGTTGCCGCAGGCGCACTGGTTCAAGCCGCGCTAAAACAAAAAGGCATATATATCGGAACGCACATCAGCCGTCTTGGCGGCGTCTGCGACGCAAAAATGTGTGCAGAAAATGACGTAAAAAAGCTTGAAATGATAGAATTTCCCGTGCTTGACGCTGACGCGGGCGACAAAATGCAGAAGGCAATACTTGCCGCGCGGGAGGCGTGCGACAGCATCGGCGGCGTGCTTGAAACGGCAGTTGTGGGTATGCCCGCAGGCGTGGGCGAGCCCTGGTTTGACACGGTGGAGAGCCTGCTTTCTCACGCGCTGTTCTCGGTTCCCGCCATCAAGGGAGTTGAGTTCGGCGACGGATTTGCCCTTGCCGATATGAAGGCAAGTCAGGCAAACGACGCATATCGTGTCAAGGACGGCAAAATAGTCACCGAAACCAACCATATGGGCGGCATCGGCGGCGGCATTACCAACGGAATGCCCATCGTGTTCCGCTGTGCGGTCAAGCCCACACCGTCCATTGCGCAAAAGCAACAGACGGTTGACTTTATCAAGGGCGAGAATGTAGATATTGAGATAAGCGGACGCCACGATCCCTGCATCGTGCACCGCGCAAGAGCCGTCGTTGACGCCGTAACGGCGCTGACGCTGGCTGATATGCTTACCGTTCGCTACGGAACGGATTGGTTGGCTGAATAAGGAGAAAAAATGCAATACGGTCTGATAGGCGAAAAGCTGGGACACAGCTTTTCAGCCGACATACACGCAAAGCTCGGCGATTACGATTACAAATTGTGCGAGCTGACAAAAGAACAGTTGCACGAGTTTATGACCAAAAAGGATTTTCGCGCCATAAACGTGACAATTCCATATAAACAGGATGTTATCCCGTATCTTGATGAGATAGACAGCGCCGCCAACCACATCGGCGCGGTGAACACCATTGTCAACAAGAATGGTAAGCTTTACGGCTACAATACCGATTTTTATGGCATGAAAGGCTTGATCTGTCGTGAAAATATCGAGATAAAGGACAAAAACGTGGCAATTCTCGGCACGGGCGGTACGTCCAAAACGGCTTACGCCGTGGCAACCGACATGGGCGCCCGCCGTGTCGTCAAGGTGTCGCGTACACCCGACGCAGGGCAGATAACCTACGATGAGCTGTACGCGAGAGCCGACGAGATAAACGTTATCATCAACACCACCCCCGTGGGTATGTATCCTCACGACGGCGGCGTGCCGGTTGATATGGACAAGTTCAAAAATCTCGTGGGTGTTATCGATGCGGTGTATAATCCGCTGAACACAAATTTTGTGCTTGACGCAATGAAAAAAGGTATTCCCGCTCGCGGCGGACTTTATATGCTGGTGGCTCAGGCGGCGTATGCGGCAAAGCTGTTCTTTGACGACGAGAGCATGATGTCAAAGACCGAGGGCATATTCCGTGAGCTGGAAGCAAAAAAGCAAAATATCGTGCTTGTGGGTATGCCGGGCAGCGGTAAGACCACGGTGGGCACCAAAATCGCGCGTCTGCTTGGCAGAGAAGTCATCGACAGCGACGATGAGATCGTAAAAGATGTGAACATGACCATCCCCGAGTATTTTGCAAAATACGGAGAGGGCGAATTCCGCAACCGCGAAAGCGAAGCGATTGAACGTCTGGCGCAGAAAAACGGCGCTGTTATCGCAACGGGCGGCGGCGCGGTGCTAAGAGATAAAAACGTAAAAATGCTGAAGCGCAACGGCGTTATCGTCTTTCTTGACAGAAGCATTGAAAATATACTTCCCACCGAGGACAGACCGCTCAGCCGCGACCGCGAGGCATTGCAAAAACGCTATAATGAGCGCTATCCCATCTACTGCGCAGCGGCTGATATTCATATTGATGCCGACGGAAGCATTGACGAGGTTGCACAGCGCGTTATAAAAGCATTTTCGGAAAGGCAATAAAAATGAAAATTTTTGTAATCAACGGTCCTAACATAAATATGCTGGGTATCCGCGAGCCGGAAATTTACGGCAGAGAAACTTTTGCGGATGTTATCGAAAAAATAAAAAAGCACGCCGAAAAACGCGGTGTGGAGGTGACTTGTTATCAGTCTAACCACGAGGGCGCGCTGGTTGATACCATTCAAGCAGCGTATCGGGTTTATGACGGCATCGTCATAAATCCCGGCGCGTATACACACACAAGCATCGCTATTGCCGATGCCTTGAGTGCCGTGGCTATTCCCACGGTAGAGATACATATTTCCGACGTGGACAAAAGAGAAGATTTTCGTCAGATAAGCTATATTCGCCCGCTGTGCGTGGGTTGTGTCAAGGGACACGGAACCGACGGCTACCTTGAAGCTATGGATATTCTCATCGACCGCGAGGCTAAATAATGCAAGTAACAATAAAAAAAGGGACGGCGCGTGGAAGTGTCCGCATACCAGGCTCCAAAAGTGTGGCGCACAGACTGCTGATAAACGCGGCGATGTGCCGAGGTGCGTCAACAATAATCGACCTGCCCCAAAACGAGGATATTGCGGCAACTATAGATTGCCTGCGTGCGCTGGGGGCGAGCATTGAGCTTGACGGTAGCAAGTGCACCGTGAGCGGAATTGACGGTAAATATACCGAACCGCGTCGGCTGTGCTGTAGAGAGAGCGGAAGCACATTGCGTTTTCTCATTCCCATAGCGCTTCTTGACGGAGTCAAGACCGAGTTTGTCGGCGCGAAAAGACTTTTTGAGCGTCCGCTGGACATTTACCGCGATATTTGCGAGAAAAACGGCTTTTTGTGGCAACAGAGCGAGTGCGGGGTCACGGTTTGCGGCAAGCTGAGCGCGGGCGAATACAGCCTGCCGGGCAACGTCAGCAGTCAGTTTATAACAGGTCTGCTGTTAGCACTTGGCGGACTTGATGGCGACAGCAGAATATTGCTGACTACCGAGACCGAAAGCAATTCATATATCAATATTACGGTAAGCTCACTTTCAGCGTTCGGTATAAACGTCGAAAGACGAGGCGAGCGCGAGCTGTTCATCAAAGGCGGTCAGCGCAGAGGCGCCGTCAAGAATTTGACTGTTGAGGGTGACGAATCGGGCGCGGCGTTTTTCGGAGCACTGAACACGCTGGGCGGCGATGTAACACTCGACGGACTTGACTCAAAAACGCTTCAGGGCGACCGAGTCTGGCGCAAGATGCTGCAAGAGATCAAAAACGGTGCACCTACCTTGTCCGTCAAGGACTGCCCCGACTTGGCTCCCGTGCTTATGGCGGCGGCAGCCGCCTGCAACGGTGCCGTGTTTACCGATACGCGCCGTCTGAAAATAAAGGAAAGCGACCGCGGCGCGGCGATGGCAAAAGAGCTTAACAAGTGCGGTGTTACGGTGGATGTCGGAGAAAACATCATAACCGTCAGCGGCGGTACGCTGCGCGCGCCTACCTCACCCATCGATTCGCACAACGACCATCGTATCGCCATGGCAATGGCGGTGCTGTTGACAAAAGTAGGCGGCGAGATACAGGGCGCCGAGGCGGTGCGCAAGAGTATGCCCGGGTTCTGGGAGCTGCTGAGACAGCTTGATATAGACGTAAAAACAGTATAAATCACGAAAGAAGGCACAAGAAAATGGAAAATATATGTCCGAGCTCAAGAATCCTCATAGTCGGACTTGGTCTGATGGGCGGTAGCTACGCAAAGGCGCTGTCGAATAAGGGCTATAAGGTCAGAGCCATCGCGCTGGAGCAGAGCAGTATTGATTACGCCGTTGACGGAGGATTTCTTGAGAGTGGCTGGACAGAGGTATGCGACGAGGCGCTGGACTGGGCAGAGCTGATAGTCTTCGCGCTTTACCCCACCACGTTTATAAATTGGATAGCCCAGCACGGCGCACGGCTGCGCTCGGGAACTGTCATAACCGACGTGACGGGTGTTAAAAGCGACATCGTCAGCAAGGTTCAGGATATGTTGCCCGATGGCGTTGAGTTTATCTCGGCGCACCCAATGGCGGGACGTGAGCGAAGCGGCGTTGAGTACAGTGACGAAAAGGTTTTCGCGGGCGCCAACTACATAGTAGTCCCCACCGAAAAAAACACGTCCCATGCCATCGAGCTGTGCAGTCAACTGGGCGAAGAATTGGGCTTTTACCGCATCAGCGTGCTTGACTGCGCCACACACGACAAAATGATCGCGTTTTTGTCACAGCTGACCCATGCCATTGCCGTGGCGTTGATGTGCTCCAATGACACCCCCGGCTTTGAAGCGTACACAGGTGACTCGTTCAGAGACCTTACCAGGATCGCGCGTATAAACGACGAGATGTGGAGTGAGCTGTTTTTACTTAATAAGGATGCATTGCTTCACGAAATGGACATCTTTATGGACAGATTCAGCGAGCTTCGCCGCACCCTTGCCGAGGGAGATCGCGATACAATGCGAGAAATGATGCGGCTGTCGGGCGAGCGCAGAGAAAAGTTTGACAAACCCCGTGCTTAAATTTGAAAATAAAAAACTAAAATATTAAAACCTAAGCAAACGAAAGGAACCCCCCGCTATGAATATGAATTTTCATTGCAAGCTGCCCATCCCCATGGATATAAAGGCAGAATACCCCGTAACTCCCGAAATGGAGGCGGCAAAAGCTAAAAGAGACGCGGAGATCAAAAATATTTTTGAAGGCAAGGATGACAGATTTGTTCTGGTTATAGGTCCTTGTTCGGCAGACAGACCTGAATCCGTGCTTGAATATATAGGCAAACTCCGCGATATTTCCGATAAGGTTTCGGACAAAATATTCATCATCCCCCGAATCTACACCAACAAGCCCCGTACCACGGGCGACGGCTACAAGGGAATGCTTCACCAGCCCGACCCCAACGCGACGCCCGATATGCTCAAGGGTATTGTTTCCATACGTCAGCTGCATCTGACCGCCCTGCGCGATTACGGCATGTCCTGCGCGGACGAAATGCTGTACCCCGATAACCACCGTTACCTGTCCGACCTGCTTTCTTACGTTGCGGTCGGCGCACGCTCCACCGAGAACCAGCAGCACAGACTGACCGCCAGCGGACTTGATATTCCCGTAGGTCTCAAGAACCCCACGGGCGGCGACCTGAGCGTTATGATGAACGCCATCACCGCGGCACAGCACTCCCACACCTTTATTTACCGCGGCTGGGAGGTAGAGAGCACAGGTAACCTGTTGGCACACGCGATCCTTCGCGGCTACCAGACCGCCGACGGCAAGACCGTGTCTAACTACCATTACGAGGACCTTGCCCGCCTTAACGAGCTGTATCAAAAGTCGGGACTTGCAAACCCCGGCGTTATCGTGGATACCAACCATGCAAACTCGGGCAAAAAGTACGCCGAGCAGCCCAGAATCGCGCTGGACGTTCTGCACAGTATGCGTCACAACGACGAGATCCGTAAGCTGTGCAAGGGTCTCATGATAGAAAGCTACCTTGTTGACGGTGCCCAGAAGACCGACGGCTGTACCTACGGCCAGTCCATCACCGACCCCTGCCTCGGCTGGGAAAAGACAGAAAGACTTATACTTGACCTCGCGGATAAGCTGTAATAAAAATCCGAATGTCGCACCTGCAATACGGCAGGCGCGACATTTTCTTGTTACTACTGTTTTTCAACTTTGAGTTAACACAAAGTTTCCTAACGATACCTTTACTGAATTTGTTTTTATGCTATAATATAAGCAGGAGCAGACGTCGGCTTACTTTTATCTCAATGGAGGTATGATTATGGAAATGACTATTGGTGCAAATATTAAACGTTTGCGTACAGCAAAAAATATTACGCAGGAACAGCTTTCGGTTGCGATGAATGTTACTTGTGCGGCAGTAAGCAAATGGGAGCGAGGCGAGACTTTTCCCGATATTACACTTCTTCAACCTTTGGCATATTTTTTTGGAGTAACGCTCGACGAGCTTATGGGCTATAATCAAGAAAAGATTCAAGCCGAAATTGACGAGGTGATCGCTCTGTATAGACGGCATTGGAATGACAAAAAAGGTCGAGAAATTATCGTCAAGGCTTACCGTGATTATCCTAATGATTATTGGATCATGCACTACTATATGTGGAATATTGGCGGTGATTTGGCTGACAATGATCCCGCTGTTTTGATTGCGCACAAAGAAGAATTTCTTGCTATTTGTGAAAAGATATTGGAAGGATGTACCGAAGAAAATCTACGGCTTGGCGCGTGGAATATGCGCGCGAAAATTCTTCATGCGGAAGGTAAAACGGACGAGGCACTGGAGATTTACAAAACAAAATTTACCGATTGGTTCACCACCAGCGGGCAAAAGACCGAGCAGTTGTTTGCAAAAGACACAGACGAATACTATTTCCACGTGCAAAAGAATATGTTTGAGCTTGTCGATTTTGCGGCAGATAAGCTCGGCAGAACCGTGTTTTTCAATCCTTCTCTATCAATGGAGGAAAAGGCAAAACATACATTACGGTGCGGTGATCTGATGATAAATGCATTTGAAGAAACCGGAGAAGCCTTCTTCCTTATGCTTGCAAGGTCTTTCCTCGGAAGGATGGAAAACGACCTATACTATCGCGGCGGAACGGAGGAACAAATCACCGCAGTTATGGATAAAAACCTGTATGTGACGAAAAAAATCGAAGATATGAGAATGAAAAATGAAGCATTGAATCGCGCCTTTGATCGTTATGGCGAAGCAATAAGCAAAAGCTTTTTCAAATACAATCTTGATTTTCGCACTAACGCTAAAGGCGGTAGGCGTGCCGAGCTTCTCAAGAATCCTGAGTACAGAGCTGTTTTAGATAAGTACAGATAAATAACATTTCTCGCCCCGCCACGCGCGGGGCTTCGCTTTTGTGCCCACAAAAGCAGTGGTTGTCAGGAAAATCAGACGGACTTTCGGGACGCACAAAATAAGCCTTCCCCCGCGGGGGAAGGGGGACCGCGATAGCGGTGGATGAGGTGTCACCAAACCCGAAATAACTCCTCATCCACCCGCTTGCGGGTCGCGGTGCTTGCACCGTGTTCCTTCCTCCCACAGGAGAAGGCTATGTTGCCGCCCGACAGTACACCTAAATGGTGTAATACACTATACCTTGTGAGGCAAGGCATGTGAAAAGGAGTACGAACAAATTGTCCGTACTCCTTTTGCTGTAGGGCGGGGGGTTCATCTCCCGCCGCTTTATTATTCTATACCATTTATTTTCGGCGGCACCAAGGCGCAGCCCTACAAGGTTGCGGTAGGTAAACCCTGCTTTATGGAAGGCTCCCGTTGGCGGGATTTTTATTTTCAACTTCAATCGTGTATCATAACCTCATAGGGCACTTTTTTCTCATAGGAATGCCATGCCACGGCGATGCCGCGCTCGGGATTGAATGTCAGCATCTGACCTCTCATGCCGCCCTTGCCGTACCAGCCGTTGCCCTTGTCCTTCAGCTCGTAGCCGTTTTTAAGCACCAGGTCTGCCCATTCCTCGGAAATGACGCGCGTGCCGAACCAATCGCCGCGGCGCATGTACAGAATGCCTAACTTTACTACGTCCTCGGTACGCAGATAAAGTCCCGTAGCGCCCATAGCGTAGCCCTGGGGGCAGACGCTCCAGGCGAACTCCTTGAAATTCATAGTCTCCATAAGAACGGGACGCATCAGCTCTGCCATTTCAACACCGCCGACACGCTCGACCACACGGGATAGAATGTAGTATGCCGCGTCGGTGTACTTGTGAACCGTACCGGGCTCATGGGGCAGGGGAGCCGAGAACGCCAGCTTTAAATAGTCGGTGGAGCCGTACTTGGTCGCGTCCTGAGCGTCGATGTCCAAAAGATTTGACTGGTCGTAGCCTACGTAATGAAGCATAAGATCGTGCAAAGTCACCTTCTGCCACTTGGGGTCGGCATCCTCGGGGATAAAGTCGCCGAGTATTTCGGCAACGCGTGTTTCGGGCGTCAGCAGACCGCGGTCGTACATCATGCCTATAGCGGTAACGGTAAATGCCTTTGCCATGGAGTAGCAGTTGCAACAGGGGTTGGCGGGGACGCAGGTCTGCTTGCGGATATTGCCCTCGCAGTCGCCCTCCGCGATAAAGTATACGTTGAGTCCCGCGCTACGTGCGCGGACATCATAATCAATGCTTGTCAGTGCCATGAGTAGACCTCCGAGTTGTTTTTTATTATTTTAACACGACCTTGTGCTAAAGTCAAGGGCGAGTTATTTTTGTTTTATGGGGAGCATATAATTAAAAAAACACTTTCCGGAGATAACTATGCCAAAAAATCTGTTATTTGTTTTCGGGACACGCCCCGAAGCCATAAAAATGTGTCCGCTTATAATGACCCTGCGCCGCCGCCGCGACATAAACGTCCGTGTTTGCATTACGGGACAGCACCGAGAGATGTGTGACGAGGTCTTGCGCCTGTTCAACATACGCCCCGATTTTGACCTGAGCATAATGAAAAAGCGTCAGACGCCCGAGTACATAACAAAGTGCGTGCTGACGGGAGCGGGGGCGGCGATAGATGCCACAAGTCCCGAGCTGGTGCTGGTACACGGCGACACCACCACTACCTTTGCCGCCGCCCTTGCCGCCTTTTACCGTGGTGTGCCCGTGGCGCACGTTGAGGCGGGACTGCGTACCTACAACGTGCATTCGCCCTATCCCGAGGAATTCAACCGCCGCGCCGTGTCGCTTATGTCGGCACTGCACTTCGCTCCCACACCCCGCGCCGCCGAAAATCTCATCAGAGAGGGCGTTGAGCGCGATTGCGTGTTCATCACGGGTAATACCGTTGTGGATGCGCTGGCGCTTACGTACCGCGAGGACTACACATCTCCTTTGCTTGACAAAGTCGGCGACAGACGGCTGATACTTGTCACCGCCCACCGCCGCGAGAGCCGCGGCGAGCCTATGCTGCGCATCTTTGAGGCGGTGCGTCGGCTTGCAGAGCTGCGCGAGGACATTTTTTTCGTGTGCCCACTTCATCCCGCACCCGAGGTAAGGCAGGCGGCGGAGCCGCTTATGGGGTGTGAACGTGTGCGCATAACTCCGCCGCTGGGACTTGTTGACTTCCATAACCTGCTCGCCCGCGCGTATATGATAATAAGCGACAGCGGCGGCGTGCAGGAGGAGGCGCTGTCCTGCGGAGTACCAACCCTTGTCACGCGAGACTGCACCGAGCGCCCCGAGGGAATCGAGGCGGGAGGCTTGCGCCTTGTGGGAAGTGACCGCGATAAAATTTATGCCGAGGTGTGCAATCTGCTTGACGACACATTGGAATACGAACGTATGCGTTGCCGCCGCAATCCCTTCGGCGACGGTCACGCGGCGGAGAGGATAGCGGATATTATCGGGAAGGTTATATAGAAAAGCAGTGCCTGTGCACTGCTTTTCTATATGGTTATTTGTTGTTCCCTGAAAACCACCAGCAGTGCTGGTGGTTCCAAAAAGCTTTAGCTATGCATAAAAATTATTTATCCGAGTGAAGCAAGGAGTCAAGTAGCCTTCTCCAGCGGAGAAGGGGGACCACGGCAGTGGTGGATGAGGAGATCGACGTATTAAAGATAATATTTGTGTAGTATAATATTATATTAAAATTGTCATCATTCTACATATTATATGAAAAATAATGCTCTCCTCATCCGTCACGCATTCGCGCGACACCTTCTCCGCT
>JAZNBA010000061.1:0-15509 GCA_045586785.1 Eubacteriales bacterium
GGAAGAGTGATATATCCTCCTCTGCGGTAACACCCGAGAGAACGAGCACGGTGTCCACGTTTGACTCTATACCTGCGATAATGTCGGTATCCATTCGGTCACCGATAAAGGCTATATCGGCACTGTGACAGTCGATAAGATTAAGTCCGTGGCGAAGCATAAGAGGGTTAGGCTTGCCTACGAAATATGCCTTTTTCCCCGTTGCAATCTCAATGGGGGCAACGAGAGAGCCCGTAGCCGGCATTATACCGTTGGTTGTTACGCCAACCGTATCGGGATTTGCACCGATAAGCTTCGCGCCCTTGTTTATAAGAGCTATAGCCTTTTCAATCTTTTCAAAGCAATAGGTACGAGTCTCTCCGATAACGACGTAATCGGGATTGACGTCATTCATATATATTTTCTGGTCGTAAAGCGCCTTTGAGAGCGCAGCCTCGCCGATAACATATGCCGTACACCCCGGCATCTGCGATGCCAAAAATTCGGCTGTCGCCATTGCGCTGGTATAAAAATTATCCGGCGACACAGAAAGTCCCATTCGCTCCAGCTTCATAGCCAGCTCGTGAGGCGTCCGCTCGGGACTGTTGGTCAGAAAAACAAATTTTTTGTTGTTTTCAAGCATCCAGTTGACAAACTCCGTTACTCCGTCCAGCAGTCGGTTGCCGTGATATATCACGCCGTCCATGTCACATATAAAGCCTTTTTTATCAATGATATTTTGCATAACAATTCACACCTTTCGTATATTATGTAGTGTTCCCCGCCGCTTTTTTAGCTGAACGGCAATGGGTTGAAAAACGGGACAGCGAACGCAGCGATCCTCTGTCCCATTTTTCGACAGGTAGACTGTTTTACAAAACACTACCCACCGTCTTCATTATTCAATATGTAAAATTACTTATTATACGCAGTGCATTCATTGAATGCGAATTCGCCGATCTCAACGCCGTCGGTCTTTGCAACTTTCGTAAGCTTTGCGCAAGCATTGAACGCGTATGCTCCGATCTTTGCAACGCCTGCCATGCCGTTAACATCGGTAAGCTCAGTGCAACCCCAGAATGCGGAGTCACCAATAGCGGTAACTGCGGCGGGAACCTCAATGGAGGTAAGAGAGGTGCAGGAGTAGAAGGTATAGTCAGCGAGCTCAGCAAGACCTGCGGGCAGCTTCTGATCCTTCAGAGCAATGCAGCTATGGAACGCGCCGATACCGATAGAAGTAACACTGTCGGGAATGGTTACATTTGTAAGGTAAGAGCAACCTGCAAATGCCCAGCTGCCGATAGTGGTGATGGACTCGGGAAGTGTGATAGCGGAAATGTTGTTAGCATAGTAAAAAGCCTTGTCCGAAATCTCGGTTACAGGATACTCCTGATCGTTGTATACGATAACAGCAGGTACTGTTACGGCATGGATCTCAAAGCTGCCGGTATATCCGGTTATCTTTACAGTATTTACTTCTGTAAAATCGTATTCAAATTTAGAATTACCATCGGTAGCAAAAACGTGCTCTACTTCTTCGAACTTTGTGCCGTCAGCAGTAGCGGTCTTCTCGGAGCAGGATGCGAAGCACAGCAGCATAAGAGCCGCAAGAATGATACATAATACTTTTTTCATTTTAAATAATAACCTCCAATAATTGTGGGAACAAAAATGTATAATACTTAAGGCAATTATGCCGGTATTACAAGATTAGTTTGATGCGTTCAGCTTGTTGATGGTATCAATAAATTCATTCATCTCAATACCTGCGATCTTCTCTAAAACCTTATAAGAAGATGTAAAGCCGCGATTGACTATAAGGCTGTTACCGTCATCGCCGACTATGTAACTGCGCAAAAGCTGAGTGGATTTACCAAAGTCAAAGCAGTGATTAAGATCAAAGTATATATCGCTGTAAACAAGCTCAAGCACACGTGCCGATTGCTCATCCTGAGCGATCTTGCCTTGAAGTGTAACGTCATATACAGCGGGACGGATTATCTCCTCGCCCAGGAATGCCATCGCTTCCATGACCAGTGCGGACAATTCTAAGTCGGATGCCGAGCGCGGGATACCCGCACCGCAAGGTGCATAAGGATTGCAGGGCGTGATATATTCTTTTTGAGCCTCGTTAAGCTTGGGCAACGGCAATATGCCGTACGACTTCATGTCGCGAAGCTCCTGTGCGGCGAACATCATCGCGGTAGTCGCGAACATAGCGTGTCCGTCCACAAACAGACCTATCTTTGTCTCCTTGGTATTGCCAAGACCCGTTACACCCTCGGCATCAATAGCCAGCGTGGTTTTGGTATCTCCGCAAACAAGACGAAGCTTATCCATAAGCTCTATGCTTTGAGCATTGCCAAGCTCCAGCGCATACGACCCGTCAGCCTTCTTGTTGATCATATTTCCGCCGGCGGCTATAAAATAGCTGTTGCCCGCTTCAATGGTTTGAACAAGACCTATAAAGTCGTTTGTAGGCTGATAAATATTATCGCCGTCAAGATCGTGAGTGGACTGTATCAACAGCTCTCCCAGCTTATCAACCGTCCATTTGCCGTCCTCGACCAGCTTGTAAAGATCGGGAAGCTGATAGTCAACAGCCTTTTCGGTATTAAACAGCATGACAACAGCAGACAAGTAATATGAAGGCGAAGCACCGCCCGCAACAAAGAAAAGCTTGTCATTGATGGTCATGTTATTGACAAAATTCTGCGACCAATGAGACCGGGTAAGATCCAGATACGGAAGCTCGCTGAGCTCTGCCATGTACCCGTTTGTAGCCAGACCCTTCATACCTCCGGTTGCAACCGCGTTGAAAACAAGATCGTATAAATCGTCGTTTGCCAATACTTTATTCTTGACTTCCGTGTTGCACTTGCCGCGGGTAGCCATGGAAACCGTCTCAATGGTGATTCCGTAACGATCCTCTATGGCGATCTTTCGGTTATAGATCGCATCGTTGATGGTGTCGCCGGTTACGGTATCGTTGTCGAAGTTGGGACGCTGCTCCGTGTTTTCCGCGATCATGGTGAATGTCGTTCCGTCAAAACGCTGATCGGTAAGCGTGTCAAGGTAATACGGCGCATCGGGCGCATCGGTAACTGCCGCATCGGTTCCCGCTGCGGTACCATCATTGCCCGACCCGGTATCGGTGCCTGCCGCATCGCCGCTTGTATCGGCAGCATTTGGGGCGGACGTATCCTTAGGGTCGTCCGATCCGCTGTCGGCACACGCCGCAAGGCTGAACAGCATTGTAACCATTAACAGAACAGCTAACAGTCTGAAATGTTTTTTCATAGTAATTTCTCCCTGTGTAAAAATTCGAGGAATCTTGCATATCGGGGGATGGCTATAAAAACAATGGTATTACCTTACTATTATACCGCAACCGCAAGCGAATGTCAATAGCTTATGCGGCACGAACTCAACATTTTTTGTATATATTATATCAAGCGCAACTCAATTTAACACTCGCGCAATAACCTCAGCTTCTGCCACAGCAAGCGAGCGTAGGCATTCCTCATCCTGCAAAAATGCCGAGTCCTCGGGGTTTGTATGGAAGCCGTGCTCAACAAGGAACGCGGCAGTGCAGCCGCTTTGCGCGGCGGCTCGAATGACACCGTAATAATCCCAGTCGGGATGATCGGGGTAGCGGCGCGTCTTGATACCGCGGTCCTCGGTATGCATAGTGGCAACTACAGCGTCGTTGAGAGCGCGCGCGATGAACGAGTTACGCGCCTCATGGGTGATGGAGTAGTAGGTCTCGCTTCCCCGTATGCGCGGATACCGCTCGGACTTGGGATCTCCGCCGGGGGCGTTGGAATGTATAGACAAAAACATAGCCGCGCCAAGCTGCCCCGCCATTTTCCCGCGTTCTTCAAGGGAGGGATTGTCCTCAATGTGCTCGCGCGTCATTTTTACGTCAAAGCCGCGCGCTGTAAGCTCATTTTTCAAATGTGACGCAAGAATAAAGTTCTGTGTGCCCTCATAAAAGCCCTCGCGGGTAGTGTGAGGGTTGCCGAATTGACCGTGTCCAGGGTCGAGTATTATAAGCTTTTTTGACATGGTTATCTTCCTTTTTAATATAATCCGAATTCAAATAATTCTTCAAGTCTGCGATGTATTTTATTTGTAAAGCGCCGAAAAGTCAGCCGAACGACAGCTTCAAGTACCATAATGACCGCCAAGCACACCGATGCGCCGACTATTGCGGGTAAAGACGAGTTCAGGATCGCGTCGATAAGCATCGCAATTGCTCCTGCGCCAAATATTGATATCAGCAAACCTCGCTGGACAACTGCAAAAGCAGGCAATTTAAAGCTAACGCTTGCGCGAGTACCGTTTTCAAGCTTGTACATAAATGCCGAAACGGTAGGAATAAACGGAGAGTGAAAACGGGGTCCTATGCGTCTGAAGTTGGGATTGAACTTTATATCAAACCCGTCAGCAGATACAAAACCGTAAAATTCCGCATTTTTCAAAGGCGAACCTGATGTAACAGCTTTCATTGTGTCCGTAACTTGCTCAATGGAACGCGAGCAGGTAATGTCCGCATCGGCACGCGGGGCAAATAAAGAAAGCAGCGCTATTTTCATCACACATGACCTCCATATTATTCATAATAAAGCTACCGCATTTATTATAGCACATCTCTGCGGGATGTTCAAGAGAAAATAAAATTTGTCGAAAGGTATTTACAATAAAATGCATAAAAGGGGTTGACAAATGCGATTTGATGTGGTATAATAGTCAAGCAATCGGGATAAAATAACGTTACCCAGGCGCCGTTCGCCGGAATGGCGGAATTGGCAGACGCCCGGGACTTAAAATCCCGTGATACGAAAGTATCGTACCGGTTCGAGACCGGTTTCCGGCACCATATATCGCGGAGTGGAGCAGTCTGGTAGCTCGTCGGGCTCATAACCCGGAGGCCGTGAGGTTCAAATCCCACCTCCGCAACCAAAAAATGAAGCAGATGCATCAGCATCTGCTTTATTTTTTCGTTCCGGAAGTCACGATGCAGAGCCTCTCAAATTGCTTGCAATTTGACAGCGTGTGCGCAGGATGCAAAAGCGTTTTTCGCAAATATCGGCGCACACAGCGGTTCTAAATCCCACCTCCGCAACCAAGAAAAGCCTTAGCAGTCAATGCTAAGGCTCTTTTTTTGTCCTCTACAGCAGACCGATTTAGACGGTTTTAGACCAATCTTTTTGGACGGTTTTTTGTCGGTGAGGGCGGTATCACTATCGTATATATACTTAAAATACACCAACAAGCTATCATCCATTAACCGATGATAGCTTGTTTTTTGCAATTTTTTGTCTTTAGAATATATATTCTTCCTAAAAATAAAGGAGGAATATCATGGACAAACACAAGGAAAATGAGATTTTACTTGTCCACCAAAAAGTGCTAAAATTCGATAATGAGGAGGTGGACATTTTGAAAAAGGAAGTTGAACTTTATAATGACATTTACAAAGAAATATCTGAGATACAAAGCTTTGTTCCGCCATCTCACAAAACGCCCAGTTTTAAAATTACCTTTCCGGTTTTTTGCCACCCTCTACGGTAAGACGGACGGTTTTTGTGTCAAAACGCCTGTTTTACCAAGGCCATCGATGCTAAGTGGCATAGTCACAGATCAGCTCATAATTTAAATCCACGCGCCGTCCTTCATCTGTAGAACAGTATCGGCTTGCTCGGCAACCGAGGGGTCGTGGGTAACTATGATAACGGTGCAACCGTCATCATGTGCGAGGGAGCAGAGTATGTCGACGATGTTACGGGTGTTAGTGGAGTCCAGGTTGCCCGTGGGCTCGTCGGCGAGAATGATCTTGCATCCCTGGGCAAGAGTGCGCGCGATCGCTACACGCTGTTGCTCACCGCCCGAAAGGTGGGCGGGAAGGCGCTTGTCATATGTTGCCGAAAGCTCCACGCGCTCGCGGACTTGCGTAGCCAGCGCCGTAGCATGCTTTTTCGGCATTTTCTTCAGATCAAGCGGGTACATAATATTTTCCTGAACGGTCAGAAGCGGGAAAAGATTGTAATTCTGGTAGATAACGCTGACGGCATCGCGGCGCAGACGGTTTCTGTTCCAATCCTTTGTGGATTTGCCGTCGATTATGATCTCGCCCTCGGTGGGCAGGTCCAGCCCCGCCATCAGCGATAGCAGTGTGGTCTTGCCTGAGCCCGACTTGCCCACAATGGCATAGCACTTGCCCGGCTCGAAATCATAAGAGACTCCGTCTACCGCGCGGACGGTCTGATATTTTCCTTTATAGCTGTAAGATACGTTTTTCAATGAAATACTCATTATTCATCCTCCTTGATGTTTTTGATAAGTTTCTTGCTCATGAATATTATCAGCGCGAGGCTGATGGCAACAAAATAAACAATAGCGAAGATCAAAAGTTTATCCAAGGGGTTCCACAGATAGTATGCACCTCCGACAGCTATGCCGAGGATAATGCAGATAATTTGTTCAAGAACAAAACATAAGTAAATTTTCGGATTCGATTTACCATCCGTGCGCATCAGCATAATATCGCTCTTGCGGAGGCGGATCATGAGAAACCCTATCAGAAAACCCGTTACTATGGAAAAAGCAATGATCGCAACTATGACAATGCGGTTGAACTTTATGTTGTTGTCTTCAAGGTCAGACATGAAATCAAGCAGTTCACTATCATCTATATCCAAAGCATTGAAAGAGTTGTCAAAAGTATATGTTTTAGAACGGTTAAGCACTCTTATTCCATCGGAAACTTCTTCGGTGTTCTCTGAAAGATTCGAATAGAAAAACCTCGCTTTTTCACGGAATTCATCAAGAAGCAGATTATCCGCAATCGTTGCACTTATCGAATCGGGATTTGTTCTTTCTTCGAGTCCTGAGTACACCTGTTCAATTATCGAAAACGGGCAGTAAATATTAATTAAGTCGCCCGCGGTATAGGTTCCGGCTATCTTAAGAGTGGATTCGTATTCCGTGCGTGATACTTCGACATAGGCGCCGTTTTCCATTCTTCCCCACGCATAGTAGAAATAGAGCACAGCCTCACCATTCCCGTTGTCATAAGCCTCGGCTTTGCACTCGGGAACAAGGCAAACGAGCTCCTCGCCTCCGAAAACATTTTCGTCATATCCCTCGTACCACGTGATCTCGCATCCGTTTTCGGGAAGAAGCCGTTCGTCGGAAGGAAGCGACGTAATGCCGATCAAATCCGGGTTTACGTGTGTGGTTTGATCGAGGGCAGGCCAGTCATTGATATTGATTATGCTTCTTGACATTTTGATCCGTACATCTTGCAAATATTCCGACAAAGAAATCTGTGTGATTTCTCTATTTTCGGATGACATATCCTGTATTTTCACGGGATTCTTGCCGGTAAACAAATCGATGGTCCAATCTGCAATCGAGCTCACTCTACCATTTTCTCCCGTAACTCCTTGTACCGTTACATTAACCGGAATTGTTCGATAAGCCTCCTCTTGTTTGCTCAACTCAGCCTCGTTTGATGCGTGAAAAGCGCAAATGATCACAGAAACGACAGCAGCAAGCAGCAGCACCGCAATGGCGGGAATATACGTGCTCTTAAAGCACTTAGGTCTTTTTTCAATCATTGCTTATTCATCCTCCTTGACGGTGGTGAGAAGCTTTTTGCTCATAAATATCACCAGCGCAAGGCTGAGGGCGACGAAATAAACAATAGCGAAAATCAAAAGTTTATCTATAGGTTTCCACATATTATATGCACCGCCGATAGCTACGCCCAGAATGATGCATATCATTTGTTCAAAGACAAATCCTAAGTACAGCCTCAGGTTGGATTCGCCGACAGTTCGCATCAGCATAACATCGCGCTTGCGGCGGCGTATCATAAGAAAACCGACTAAGAATCCCGCGGTGACGGAAAGTGCAACGACGATCAGCGTAACGGTACGGTTGAATTTGATGCTGTCTTTAAGTATAGCAGACATATCAAGCAAATTTTCATCGGCTATATCTATAGCCATACTATAGAAACTATGATGATACGAATCCGAACGGTTAAACAAATAGACTCCCCAAGGGACCACCCCGGCATTCTGCATAGGATCTGTGAAGAAAAAGCTTGCCTTCTCGCGGAATTCCTCAAGGCGCATGTTGTCCGCAACAGTTGCGCTGATGGAATCAATAAACATTGTTCGTTCAAGCCCGTTGTATACCTGTTCTATGATGGAATACGGGCAGTAAATGCTCAGCTCGTCTCCTGCGGTATATGTTCCGACGATCTTAAGCGTGCAGTTATATTCATTACGTGATACCTCTACAGAGGGACCGCCATCTATACTTGACATTGTTCTTAGGAAGAAATACAGCTCAGCCTCGCCGTTCCCATTATCATAATATCTGGTAGTGGCCTTGCTCTCGGGAATGAGGCAAACCAACTCTTCGCCGTAGAAGATGCTTTCGTCATATCCCTCATACCACTTGATCTCACATCCGTATTCCGGAAGAAGCTGCTTGTCGCTGGAAATCGAGGTCATACCGACCAACATACACGTACCTGCTGCACTGGTGAAATTTTTGCCGTTGACTCTATATATTCTTTGTGGTACCCGGAGCTGAACGTCTTTTACGTATTCTGACAAAGAAACCTGCGTGGGCACTGTTTGATCCTTCAACGCTACTTCTTCGTTATAATCCTTAGCAGCAGATACGTCAATTATTTCCACGGGACTGCTTCCGGTAAACAAATCGGCAACCCAGCCAGAGATCACGGTTTTTCTACCATCTTCATGTGCAAGAGCGCTGACTGTTACAGTAACAGGAACCGATCGGTAAGCCTCTTCATAATTGCGCAATTCCGCCTCGTTTGTCGCGTGCAAGGTGCAAACGATCACGGAAACCACGGCGGCAAACAGTAACACCGCAATAGCGGGAATGGGGGCGCGCATCAAGCGCTTTAGAGTTTTTTTGATCATTTCTTATTTCCTTTCGTGAATCTTTCGGTCTTTAGCCATCAGCAAAGCAAGGATAACCGAGGCGGTCAACATAAAGACAAATTGTATGGCAGCTATGGTCAGTACAAGAGGTGTGTCGACCGCAAACGTAATATTGGCTTGGGATTCAACTGCGGTATAAAGCGCTTGGCTTACGTACTGCCAGGAAAAAATGCTGAGCAGGCAGCCAAGCAGAGTGCCCGGCAAGAGAATACAAAGATTACTGCCGAGAATATACCACATTCGCCGCCCTCGGGGCGCACCGAGAGAATACATAATTGACACATTCTTCTTTTGCTGCAGAGGAAACAGAATGAAATAGATCGCCGCAAGCACAAGCGAGGACGAAGCGCCCACAGCCAATGCCTGTTTAGCTACCTCGTCATAAGCAAACAGGTTTTCGGATATTACCGAGTAGCCCTGATCATAATAGGTGAAAAGTCCGTCAAGACCTGCCATGGCAACCTCGCGCTGAAACGCATCGATACTGCCGTTTTTCAGAACGTAGCTTCTGAAAAGGCCCTGATCGCTGTAATCCATACTGCCCGTGACAGAGGAATGCGGCACAAAGATGGTGTTAGGAGTGAATGAATAAATGTCGCCCCTGACATAAGACCATTCGGAGCTGTCGCGGTAAAGACCGACTACGGTATAGCTTTCGGTCTGTGCAAGCTCCGTTGTCGAGGTGTAAAAATACGCCGTGGGCTCGATTATGCCTATCCCCTCGTTGATATACCATTGATACGGAACGCTCCAATCGTAGATATAATAGTTCATATCGATCGTATCGCCCACCGAAATGCCGTTGATCGTCGCAAGGGATTCGCTGATGATACAAACGTTTTTGCCACCCTCAAGCTCTGCGGCTGTAAAGTCCCTGCCCCGGACGATGCGTGCGTCTTCCCGGGCAAAGTCGGTAATATAGCCCAGCTTCTGAACGCCGATAACGGGAAATGCGTGTTCGTTGATTCCGATATTTTGGATTGCCTCACGCCATTTCGCGCCCTCCTCGGAAGCGAGAAAGGCTTCGGCGCCTTCGGGTACGTGGGCGATTGAGGGGAGAGAATAGCGCGCAACGTATTCCTCGACCGAGCAGGTCACGGTCTCACCGTTCTCTCCAATATAGGTTTTTTCGGTGATGGTGGCGGGCGTTTTCGTGCCGTCTCTGCTCACGTGATATACGTTTTCGGCATAGACAAACTCACCGCCAACCAAGCAAGTCACATAATCGTCGCCGAGTTTCCACACACTGTCTACATAATTATACGTATAGAGGATATATTTTTCTCCCAACTTCAAGCCGAGGGCTTCGAACTCTTCGATGTTTTTAACGTGCAGACTCACCTCAAGATCGCGGTTTGTCGGATCATTGAACCCTTCGTGAAGAGCGATAACGGATGTGATCGTACCCTTCAGCGGCACTCTGATCTCGGTTTCATACACAGCACGAGTCTGATCGTCGGTGATCTCAATAAAGCTTTCTTTCAAGGCAGGAGTTCCGATCTCGGTCAGCTTGACCTCAAAAACGGCGCAATTATACGGCGTACCGTGAGGACGGGGCCACGCGCCGGTATAATTTAATTTCGCTACCGAGTCTTCATAAGAATGATGTGTAAAAAAATCCAACGTGAGCGAGGGTATGTAAGCCGATGCTAAGCCGGGGGAGGAAACTATCTTTACAATATCGGCGTACTTTTCGGGCATTTCGGCGAGGAAGTCGGTTACCTTTTGGGGAAACTGCCTTGTCACTTGTGTTTCTGATTGATCACCAAACTGTAAGGTGACATTTGACTGATTTCGGAATTTTTCCGTCATCAGAGCAACCGTGGTGAAGTTATCCTCAATGGACTTCAAGGTGTTATTGGCTACGTATGCCTGACCGATACCGACGCTCAGGAATGCAGTCATAGAAACAACGAGCAAAATTCCCAGCGCCGATACTATCGGCCGACGTAAAGCATTTTTTATTGATAGCATGTTAACCTCCGAAGCAATTTTCTGACTTAGTTATAACATAATATTGTTTGATTGTCTATCGGTTTTGCGTAACTACGGCATTTTCAGCGTAAATAGGGCAGCGGGGAGTGAAAAACTCCCCGCTGCTGTTATCAATTTTCAATTTCCGCAACGAAGCTGAACCAGCCGCTGTCATAATCGTAGGTATATTCCGCGCCCAGACCGTCGAGGGTATAGCACACGCTCATAAGCCCGAAGCCGTGGCTAAGCGAGTCTGTTTTTGAGGTGGCTATCCTGCCGTTCTCGATCTTCACGGGATTTGAGGTGTTTCGGATGGAAATGTATAATCCGTCATCGTAAAGAATACTGCAAAAGATTTCGCGGTAGCCGTCGATACGGCGGCACGCCTCGATGGCGTTATCCCAAAGGTTGGTCAACATCACGACAAGCGAATCCGACGGTATATCAAGTGCGGACAGATCGTTCACCTGCACCTGCACCTTGATGTCGTTTTCCTGCGCCATCTGATATTTTTGATTGAGGATAACGTCCACAACGGGATGGCGCGAGTTGACGCCCATAATATGCATAGAACGGTTCTTTTTGAGCTTGTCGAGATATTCCCGCGCTGCGTCGATCTCGTTTTGCTTCAACAGGTCGCCCAGCACCTGTAGGTGATGCTCGAATTCGTGGGTGCTCTTTCTCTGCAAACGGTAGTTCTGCTCAAGCGCGTTCATGCTCTCCATTTGCAGCTCCATATGTTGCTTGAGCAGAAGCGCCTCGCTGTCGGCTTCTCTGTGCCCGTGCAGATTGAACTTGGATATTCTCAAAAGCAGAATCAAAACGATTGGGAGCAATTTCCCTGCCAAGAAGATGAAGTAATAAGCCATTCCTTCCGAACCGACGGCAAAGTGCAAGAACGCGCTGTCTGTAATAAAAGGAATCGCAAATGCGGCGGCAAGCAATCCAAATCCACGGATGCCTGTGCCGTATTCGCTGTATATAACCATAAGCAGTACGGCTGCCGCCAAGAGATAAACGAGATAACCGTATATCCCGTGAACTTCAAAGAAACCGAAGACTGTTGTTATCAGCCAGGCAAATACGTGCAAGCCTATGTTTTCACTTCCCCGTAGCTTGGGTTCGAGAAATGAGGAGAACAGTAGCCAAACAAAGCATATCTGCAATGCCGCAGAGATGGGAATGAATAAAAGCCGCATTACTTCAGCCCCTTCCACAGCAAATATTTTTGTTTTTGCGCGGAATAGTTACGCTCACTTACAGGGAGCGAAGTGCCGTCAGTCAGCAGACACTCGCGGCTGCGATATTTCTGAATATATCGCATATTCACAAGATAGCTGTTGTGAATGCGGAGAAAGCCGCATTTATTGAGCTGTTCCTCAAGACTTGAGAGCGACGCGTAAAGTGTGAGATCCCCCTCGGTTGTGTGAACGCTGATCTCGTGGTTGAGAACCTCCAGGTAGGAAATATCATCAAGTGGTATTTCGGCGCAGACGTCCCCATCTGACAGGGCCAAATATTCCCGATTATCCGCCAGCTGTTCGGTTGCCTGCATAATATAGCGTTCAAGTACGTCGTTTCTGTCGCGCTTGAGTATGTATCGGAACGCTTGAATCTCATATCCCGCGGGAGCGTAGTCAATAAAGTTGGTCACAAAAAAGATTATCGCATTTTTGTTAACCTTGCGCAGATGGCGCGCGATATCGATACCGTTAATATCCTCGCCTTCAAAGTCTATGTCGAGAAACGCCATATCGCAAGAGGCAAGAAGATCAGTGGAAATGTCGTCAACATTTGAAAATGCAGATATATCGGCTTTCAGGTTGAGCTTTATAAAAGCAGATTCAATCTCGCCGTAAAATGTTTTAGTGAAATCCGGATCATCGTCGCACATAACAACGCTGATTCTTTTCTGACCAATTGCAGTTCTGTGAATACTCCATTCTGTCGTTGCCATACGCCACCTCCTGTTTGTTCCAACAAATCGTATAAATATATCATAACATAAAAAATCTGAATTGTCTATAGCAAAAAATTTCTTTTGGGAGCGATTATTGCGTCTGTTATGGGATATCTTGGTAAAGTTGTTTTTTAAAAATATATTCTTCCACTGAGCATGAAGGCAGGTATAGCTATGCCTTAAAAAGTTTGGTTACACCATTCTACCAAACGCCCCGCGCTAAAATTCCCTTTTCGGTTTTTTGCTGGCTTCTACGGTAAGACGGACGGTTCTTTGAATACGATAACCGTTTTATCAAGGCAATCGATGCTAAGTGGCATAGTCACAGATCAGCTCATAACCCGGAGGCCGTGGGCTTGGAGTGCGACCGCCGCCGGTGGTGGAAGAAGGGAGCGCGACAAGGGCGAAAATAAGGAGTTTCGAAGCGAGGCTTGTCGAGCGAACGAAACGACTATATTTTCGACAGGGCCTTTCAAATCCCACCTCCGCAACCAAAAAATGAAGCAGATGCATCAAGCATCTGCTTTATTTTTTCGTTCCGGAAGTCACGATGCAGAGCCTCTCAAATTGCTTGAAATTTGACAGCGTGTGCGCAGGATGTAAAAGCGATTTTTGGCAAATATCGGCGCACACGGCGGTTCTAAATCCCACCTCCGCAACCAAGAAAAGCCTTAGCAGTCAATGCTAAGGCTCTTTTTTTGTCCTCTACAGAAGACCGATTTGGACGGTTTTAGACCAATCTTTTTGGACGGTTTTTTGGCGGTGAAGGCAGTATCACTATCGAATATATACTTAAAATACACCAACAAGCTATGCTTGCAATCTTACTAGCTAATTCATTTTCTGATTATGATAAAAGTCGGCAGGCTCCAATTTGAAGCATACCCCAATATTTTCTAATATACTTCATACAATTATTGTCAACTGATATACGATGCTGTACAGCTCTACAGTTATGATCGCTTATTTCTGCTATGCACAATAAAACTAAGCCCCATATATCATAAAGATGCACATATCGATTTCGTTCATTTTCTTCATAGTAGTAGTCATATTCGCGCTTATTACTGCGCTGTTTGTAAATTTCCTCAATTTCAAGTAGTCCTTGTGTAATGGGAAGCGCAAAAGGCTTAGAAGGCTTGTTTACTACGCCACTCGAAAAACAATATGGATAACTAAAGTGTGGCCTCTTATCATTGATAATTGTTTTCCATAGTGTCAATACAAGCTCAACGCACATATATGACACGTCTAATTTGTCTACCCCATTATTAATAAGAGTATGTATTAATTGGCTTTTATTAACAAGTTCTTTCCTTTGCCTCATGTCTATTCCCTCAAATATGATGTTTTTGAATTGTTCGATATCCTCCTCAGTAATACCACTATATAATCCTTGTGAAGGCGTTGTACTTCCCAAGCTCAAGAGATATAAGGCTAATGTATATGATATTGACATGATACATCATTTGTTGGACGTAGCCAAAGACACCGATATGTATCTTCCTATCCTGCTGTGTGTGACTGCAGGTTTGCGCCGTGGCGAGCTGTTGGCTCTGCGTTGGAGCAACGTAGATTTCAAAAATAACCTCATACAGATAAGCATCATATGTTACAAACAAAACGAAATCGCGCTTGTGCGCGTTCCCATTGTCTTTCCACCACCCTATTTTAAAAGATGCACTAAACTCTGCTTTTTCAGCTTCGTTTAGTGTATCTTTCTTTGATTTTTTATTTTAACTTAATGATATTGCTCAAAAGCAAGGGATAGATATGATTTTATATCAGTTTTTGTAGTTGTAATGGATGGTGGCATTAAAAAGAGCATCATTGTAAGCATTATCGACAATAATTTTTAACCATTGTTCTTCGGTGCCAGTATAGTAAATATCTTTGAGTTCTGAACAGTTTTCGAATGCGTTGTGACCGATGTTAACTATACTATCGGGTATAGTTATACTATTAATGCTCGTGCAATTTCTAAATGCATATGGCTCAATAATATTAACGCCGTCGGGAATAGTTATACTCATCAAACTCGTACAATATGAGAATCCGGAGAATGCTATGTTGGTCACACCGCAGGGAATGGTTACACTTGTAAGGTTTCTACAATTCCAAAATGCTGAATCACCTATGAATTTGGTTGTGCTGTGAATATTTACAGAAGCGATATTATAATTTATAGCTTTTAGTAAAAACAGATATTTATTTTGTTCATTGCCCAAATATTCTGCATTATCATATACATTGCCTATAAGGTTGTGGCAACCAGAAAAAGTAGATGATCCAATGCTTGTAACACTTGTGGGAATAGTTACACTTGTAAGGCTACTGCAATTCAGAAACGCATGATCACCGATATTCGTCACGCTGTTGGGAATGATTACGCTCGTAAGGCCTGTGCAATCGGAGAACGCACCACTGCCAATACTCGTCACGCTGTCAGGAATGGTTACGCTCGTAAGGCTGTAGCAACCGTTGAACGCATAGTCGCTAATGCTCGTCACGCTGTCGGGAATGGTTGCACTCGTAAGACTTTGGCAATCATAGAATGCATAGTCGCCAATGCTCGTCACACGGTCGGGGATGACCACACTCGTAAG
>JAZNBA010000062.1:0-1574 GCA_045586785.1 Eubacteriales bacterium
CCTCACTGCCGCCGTGCAGAATATGAAGAAAATAGCGATGCGCTGTGGGAATACCTCCTCAAGTTTTCTTGCGTTTTTCCTCCACCTTAATAAAAAACAAAGCCTATCTCTTGCTTGAGATAGGCTTTGTCAGCGGACTGACAGCACACGCAGTGCTGTTATTTTTTCAGATCGTATTGACAAAACGGTGAAAGTAGTGTATAATATTGACAAAGGAACACCGATGACGGTTGCTTCCTTCAATAATGGTTAAAAGATAACCGCTATGTAGTCAGCAGGGCGGTTATCTTTTTTTGTTTCTGAAACAGGCTATAATGGCAAATATCAGAAGTGCAATTTGAATTGCGTCATTCCAAGTAATAAATCCCATTGTACCACCTCCCCTTGCGAGGAAGGCCAAAAGATCACACTTCCTCATCTGATAAGAGGAAGCAACCGCCACCGAAATGGTGTTCCTAAGGGCTTTAGCCGAAAAATATTGTATCATAAAAATAAAAGCTTGTCAATTTATTTTTTGCTTTTACTCTTTGCACTTGAAAAATCCCCCCCGATATTGTATAATAATATCAAGAACTCAAAAGGAGCTGTCTCCATGAACATAAAACCCCAATTTTCCCGCACCGCTATGCTGATCGGCGGCGAGGCGGTTGAACGGCTGAACAACGCCCGTGTTGCCATCTTCGGACTCGGCGGCGTCGGCGGCGCGCTGTGCGAGGCGCTGGCGCGGGCAGGCGTGGGCGCACTGACGCTCATCGACGGCGACACGGTTTCCGTCACAAACATTAACCGCCAGATAATCGCCACCCACTCCACCGTGGGCATGCTCAAGACCGAGGCGGTCCGCGCTCGCGTGCTTGACATCAACCCCGACTGCCGCGTGGAGATACACAGCGTTTTTTACAGTGCTGACAACGCCGACATTATCGACTATTCCGCTTACGACTACGTTGCCGACGCCATCGATACCGTGTCCTCAAAGCTGCTGATAGTCGAGCGCTGCAATGAGGTTGGCACCCCCGTCATCTCGGCAATGGGCACGGGCAACAAGCTGGACCCCTCCCGCCTCACCGTCACCGACATTTCAAAGACCGATATGTGTCCGCTGGCGCGGGTAATGCGGCGCGAATTGCGCGTGCGCGGCATCGACCACCTGCGCGTGGTCTTCTCACGCGAACAGGCGCGCAAGCCGGACGCTACCTTCTGCCCCGAGGCAAAGGACGCTCGCCGTCTGCCACCGGGAACGCTGTCAACCGTCCCCAACGTTGCGGGACTTATGATGGCATCCGAGATCATAAAGCACATCACAAATACATAAATTTGCACATTCGGAGATATAAGAATTGAAACACGTTGATATATATACCGACGGCGCTTGCCGCGGAAATCCCGGAAAGGGCGGCTGGGGCGCGATACTCGTCTACGGCACGAAATCAAAGGAGATGTCGGGCGGCGAGAGGAACACTACAAACAACCGTATGGAGCTGACGGGCGCCATCGAGGCGCTGTCCATACTCAAGGAGCCTTGCGAGGTAACGCTGACGTCTGACTCAAAATATCTAAGTCGGAGGCCAAGC
>JAZNBA010000063.1:0-4571 GCA_045586785.1 Eubacteriales bacterium
GTTGTCCTAATATGTTGTCTTCCTAAGACCGCTTGGCCTCCGACTTGTGGGCATCCACTCTGTCCTCCTTGACAGGACGGAATGTGCCAAGTCCCACGTGCAGCATAACGGGCACTACCTCAATGCCCTTTTCCCTGATGCGCTGAAGCAGCTCGGGCGTAAAATGCAGACCCGCCGTCGGCGCCGCCGCCGAGCCTTCCTCACGGGCATACACCGTCTGGTAACGGCTGTTGTCCTGCTGCTGCGCCGTAATGTATGGCGGCAGCGGCATCAAACCTATCTCATGCAGAATCTCGTAAATGTTTGTATACTTGTCCTTGTCATATTCAAACTCGATTATGCGGTTGCCCTCCTCGACAAGCTCGCGGACGGTACCCGTCAGCTTACCCTCGCCGAACACCACGCGCATTCCCACGCGCGCCCGCTTGCCGGGCTTTACAAGGCACTCCCATGCGTCAAGTCCGCGGGTGCGGAGCAAAAGCAGCTCTACGTTTGCCTCGTCGCGCCCCTCCACGTGACCGTAAAGTCGGGCGGGGATGACCTTTGAGTCATTGACGACCAGCGTGTCACCCTCGTGCAGGTATTCGATTATGTCGCGGAAATGACGGTGCGTCAGCTCGCCGCTCTCGCGGTCAATGACCAGCAAACGGGAGCCGTCGCGCTCTGCGGCAGGGTGCTGCGCGATCTGCTCCTCGGGCAGATCATAATAAAAGTCGGAACGCAACAGGTCTGTTGCGGCTTTTTCGTTTATAATTACATTTTCACTCATAAAAATGGGGATTTCCCTTCTCCGCGCCAAAATACGCGATCATTCGTCGCCGCCCATGAATAAACTATAGTAGCGGTATTATTTAATTATACTACATTAAACGATAAATTGCAAGTATCAATTGTGCCGCGAAAAGGAGATAGACACAATGAAAAAAGCTACCGTTTTCAGCGGAGTGGCGACAGCGCTTGTCACACCCTTCCGCAACGATAAAATAGATTTTCACGCTCTGGGGCGCATTATAGAACACCAAGAGGAGGGCGGCGTTTCGGCGCTGGTGGTGGCAGGCACCACGGGCGAGGCACCCACGCTTACATACTCGGAGCACGCGTCTCTGGTGGGCTATGCCGCCACACGCACCTCTCTGCCCGTTATAGCGGGCTGCGGCTCAAACTGCACATCTCACGCCGTTGCCCTTGCCAAGTCCGCCTGCGACGCAGGTGCGTCTGCCCTGCTTGCCGTCACGCCGTATTATAACAAAGCCACAGCCGACGGCATCGTCGCGCACTACACTGCCATTGCCGACGCCACATGCCTACCGCTTATACTTTACAACGTACCCTCGCGCACAGGATTTAACCTGACGCCTGCCATGTGCGCGGAACTATCCAATCATGAGCGCATCGTCGCCGTCAAGGAGGCATCGGGCAATATAGCCGCCTGCGCCGAGATCGCCGAGCGTTGCGGCGACAGTCTGGCACTTTATTCGGGCAACGACGATATGATACTACCGCTGATGTCGCTGGGCGGCTTGGGCGTTATTTCGGTGGTATCGAATATATTCCCGAAACAAACTTCCGAGCTGTGCCGCGCGTATTTTGAGGGTAGAATTTCCGACGCAGCGGCGATACAGTGCCGACTGATGCCCGCCGTCCGCGCACTGTTCTCACACGTCAATCCAATTCCCGTCAAGTCTGTCATGGCGGCGTGGGGACTGTGCACCGACGAATTCAGATTGCCGCTGTGCAAACTGAAAAAAGACGAGACCCAAAGACTTATGCAATCGATAAAGAACTGCGGAATCACGCAATATTGAAAGTTAAATGCAATCATAAAATGCTTTTTCCTTAGTTGACAAAGTCAAGTACGTGTGCTATACTACGAAAAAAACATAAAAGGAGTTTTGAAATTATGCCTGTAATTGATATGCCTCTTGCCAAGCTGAAAGAGTATCAGGGACGAAATCCTCGCCCCGCAGATTTTGATGAATATTGGGACTCTTCTCTTGAGGAATTATATGCTGTCGCCCCCAACGCAGATTTTAAGCCTTATGATTTCCCGAGTGCGATTGCCGACGCTTACGAGCTCACCTTTGATTCAACTCACGGCTCAAGGATCTACGCTAAATTTATGAAACCCAAAGCCACCACGGAAAAGATTCCCGCAATTCTCTTTTTCCATGGACTTTCCGGATGCTCTCCCGAGTGGTGCGATCTTATCAAATACGTATCGCAGGGATACTGTATTGCCGCTCTCGACACCCGCGGTCAAGGCGGTCGCTCCGAGGACCTTGGCAGTGCCAAAGGCACCTCTTTCACCACGCCCTTTATGCGCGGATTTGACGGTGATCCCAAAGATCTTCACTGCCGTGATCTTTTCCTCGACACGGCTCAGCTCGCAAGAGTGATAACATCGCTTGATTATGTAGATGAGTCCAGAGTTGCCGCAACGGGCGGTTCTCAGGGTGGTGCGCTTTCTTTGGCGTGCGCTTCCCTTTTCCCGTCTGTCAAGCTGTGCGTGCCTGTATATCCTTATCTTTGTGACTATAAGCGCGTATGGGAAATGGATCTGGACAGAGGCGCATACGAGGGCATCAGATACTATCTTCGTCACTTTGACCCTCGCCACGAACATATAGACGAATTTTTCGAAAAGCTCGGCTACATAGATCTTCAGTTCCTTGCTCCCCGTATAAAGGCTAAGGTATATATGTCTACGGGACTTATGGATACAACTTGTCCTCCCTCCACACAATTTGCGGCATACAACAAAATAACCTCCGAAAAGCAGGTGGAAATATACCCCGACTACGGTCACGAGGGACTTAAAGGCTCGGCTGATCTGATTTTCAAATTTATCTGTCAAAACCTTTAAATATTTTTATAATCACGGAACTTTTTGCCTTCTGCGCCGTCTGTAATATATACAGGCACATCTAAAGGAGGTACACAATGAAAAAAATATTGACCATAGCCTCGTTACTGATACTTGTTCTCATGCTCGGCTCGTGCGCCAAGATAGACGGTCTGTCCGCCGCCAAAAAAATACACATCACACGTCACAGCGTCACAAGCGACGACAGCACCACCTACAGCGCCACCGTCATCTCGCAAGATCAAGTAGACTATATTTGCCAAAATCTGAGTTCGCTCAAACTCAAAAAGATGGAATACAACAAGCCTACAATGCGGTTGTACACACTTGAATTCTACACCTACAGCGCAAAGCTTGAGACCGTCTCTGTAACCGCCCACGGCTGGATCGATTATAACGGAGATTTTTACACAATAACCGACGGCACGCTTGACACCGACTATATCGACAGCTTGCTCTCCCCCGACGGTGAAATTAATCCCACGACTTCTGCCGTCCACACGGGTTACAACGGCATTTATCTGACGCTGGACTCTGTTGAGACAATAGACAACGGATACGTTCCCGAGTACAAAAAGCTCAGCGCCACATGGCACAACGAAACAGATATAGAGGTCAACTATGAGCCGCGCTATTTCATCGAATATGCAGACGAGAGTGGTTGGATAAGTGTGCAGACCGCCGCCATCGATTGGATAACCGAGCTGCGAATTCTGCCGTCAATGCAAACTCAAAGCACGGTTTTCTCTACAGAAGGATTTGATCTTTCAAAACCGGGCACTTACAGAGTACGTCAAAATTTCAAAATCGGTAACGCAACTTATCACGCATATTTCGAATTTGTGATCATTGACTCTTACACTGACAATGTACAGTATTCGGAGGATGATGCATCCGTCAAGCTCATGCAGTACCGCTGGGATATGTACGGAGTATCGACCAAGACTGTGACCTCATGCGATCTTGCTTACTCGATCACAGACGCTCTCGAGAGTGCAACCGAAACGGGCGAGACCGTCGCAAAAATATCGAACAAAAGCGTCGATGAAAGCTCGGGGCAACTACCCGTAGAGCCCGGCACCATGTGGATCGAAGCGGGCGGCAAGATATACCGCACCGACCCGTCGCTGACACAGCTGTGCCGCGTCAACAAGCATCTCGGTAAGGGCAAGGTGCTGAATATGTCGGATGAGCTCCGCACTATGCTGGCAAACGCTTGGCACTACCATCCCTACGACTACCACCGCGGAGCCTACACAAACAAGACCTACACCCTTGAGCTGGAGCACGTCTACGCCTCCCCCACAGTCGTACAAATCCAGGTACAAAAGCTTGACATCAAAAACGAATACCACCCTACAAACAGCATCACGCTTGAACTGTGCTCAAAGCAAAGTATCGGAGCAACCGTCCGTCTTGACTGTTACAGAAGCGATGACGATCTCGCCGCCGGCGACTACAAAGAAATTTTCTTGGAGGCAGGCGTACCGCAGACCGTCGAGCTTACCTTCGGCGGCTGGCCCGATTCTTCGTATTGGATAACTGTAACCGCCGATAACACGCGGGTCAATCTCAAAATAGAACCGTAGAACTAAAAAATTGCCGCAGAGCGCAAAATGCGCTCTGAGGTATTTTGTATTCAATTATACTCCCAGTTCATCCAGTGCGCCCACAACGCTACCGTGCTTTGCTAACAACTCTGCCGCTC
>JAZNBA010000064.1:0-49459 GCA_045586785.1 Eubacteriales bacterium
GGTATCGATCTTGAGCACATCGCCCTCGTTGATGAACAACGGAACCTTGATGACAGCGCCTGTCTCAAGAGTAGCGGGCTTGAGGGTGTTGGTAAGTCGGATCGTAGCCATGTCGTTCTGTGAGCCAAGGAGTTGTCCTAATATGTTGTCTTCCTAAGACCGCTTGGCCTTCCGACTTACGGGTATCGATCTTGAGCACATCGCCCTCGTTGATGAACAACGGAACCTTGATGACAGCGCCTGTCTCAAGAGTAGCGGGCTTGAGGGTGTTGGTAGCGGTGTTGCCTGCAAAACCGGGATCGGTCTGGGTAACCTCCAGCTCAACGAATGTGGGAGGCTCAACGTCAAACACGTTGCCCTTGTAAGAAATGATCTTGCAGATCATCTCTTCCTTAACGAACTTGAAGGAATCGGGAAGCTGCTCAGCGTTGAGGGGGAGCTGCTCGAAGGTTTCAAGGTCCATGAAGTAGTAGAGATCGCCGTCGGTGTAAGAATACTGCATATCCTTACGGTCGATGTAAGCGTTCTCGAACTTGTCCGTGGGGGAGAAAGTGCGCTCAACAACGGCACCCGTGATAACGTTCTTTATCTTGGTGCGGACGAACGCTGCGCCCTTACCGGGCTTTACGTGCTGGAATTCAATGATCTGGTATACGCCACCATCCATCTCGAAGGTGATACCGTTTCTGAAATCGCCTGCTGTTACCATAATATACTATACCTCCAAAAGTGTATCGTAATAAGTTTTTGCACGTTTTTGTGCGTGCAACATCATAGTTACATTTATTTTACTACAAAATCTCAAACTTTGCAATAGCTTTTTAACAATTTATCGCAACTATTATGAAATTTCTTTCAATTTTAATATTGTTGTTGAAAACTAAGTTACATTATACGGTTAATTTTAATTTATTCGGAAAGACGAACGCTTTGTCAGCCTTCCCCAGCGGGGAAGGCAACGTTCGCGAAGCGAACTTGGTAAGTTTGCCTTCGGCAAACGTTAGGGACACGCGTTAGCGGTGGATGAGGAGAGCATATTTTTAAAGACATAATGTCTGTGGAATAGCTTTATTATTATAATATTATCCTTCTACAGACAATCTGTAAAAAAATGATCTCCTCATCCGTCACGCATTCGCGTGCCACCTTCTCCGCTGGAGAAGGCTAATTGAAGGCGAAGCTCTCCTCATCCACCCGTTTGCGGGTCGTAGCGCTTGCACCGTGTTCCTTCCCCCGCCGGAGAAGGCAAATGCGCGCCGCCGCAATAAGTTATCAAAAATCAATCATTTTGTGTTGCAAATCCATTGAAATTGGGCGCGTTATGTGTTATACTAAATAATGACAAATTGTGTTCAGGGGAGGGTAAACTATGTTTTCCACGGTAAACGGCGCGGGACTTTTCGGAATAGACGGCTTTATGGTCACGGCGGAATGTGATTGCCGTGAGCGTTTTTGCGCTTTTGATCTGGTCGGTCTGCCCGATGCCGCCGTTAAGGAGGCTAAAGAGCGTGTGCGCGCCGCCTGCGAGAACAGTGGATTTCCGTTCCCCGGACTTTGCGTGACCGTCAACCTTGCCCCTGCAGACCGCCGCAAGGAGGGCTCGGGCTTTGACTTGCCCATTCTTTTGTCACTGCTGCGCTGTATAGGCGCCGTGTCCTATGAGGTGGATATGTCAAAACGCTGCTTTGTAGGAGAGCTGTCGCTGTCGGGCGAGCTACGCCCCGTGAGAGGCATACTTTGTATGTGCGCCGCCGCAAGAGACGCGGGCATGACGGAATTTTACGCTCCCGCCGACAACGCCGCCGAGGCGGCTGCTGTGGAGGGCATAACGGTATACGCAGTGAAAAACGTGCGTCAGCTGCTTGACCATCTTGCGGGCAGACAGCTATTGCAACCCGTGAAAAGTCTTGACTTTTCGTCGGAGCAGACCGAGGCTATGGTGCCCGACTTTGCCGACGTAAAGGGACAGTATCTCGCCAAGCGCGCTATGGAAATTGCCGCCGCCGGCGGTCATAATATAATGCTCATAGGCCCTCCCGGCACGGGTAAGTCCATGCTTGCAAAGCGGCTGCCCACCATTCTGCCGCCGCTGACCTTTGACGAGGCTATACAAACCACAAAAATACATTCTGTAGCCGGCACGCTGCCCGATAACGTGGCACTGCTGCGCCACCGCCCCTTCCGCTCACCCCACCATACCATGTCGGCGGTCAGTCTTGTGGGCGGCGGCATATTCCCGCGTCCGGGCGAGATATCGCTGGCGCATAACGGCGTCCTTTTTCTGGACGAGCTGCCCGAGTTCCCGAAGCAGGTCACCGACGCTTTGCGTCAGCCGCTGGAGGACAGACGTGTGACAATTACCCGCGCAAACGGACGCGTGACTTTTCCGTGCTCGTTTATGCTGGTGGGCGCTATGAATCCCTGCCGTTGCGGCTATTTCGGTCATCCCACACGCAAATGCACCTGCCGACCCGACGAGGTCAAGCGCTACATATCCCGCATAAGCGGTCCCATGCTTGACAGAATGGATATTCAGATAGAAATGCCCTCGCTGACCTACGACGAGCTGTCCGACTCCGCTCCGGGTGAGTCCTCGGCGCAGATAAGAGAGCGGGTGGTAAAGGCGCGTGAGTTTACACGTGTGCGCACGGGCGGACGCATACTTTGTAACGCTCAGCTTGACGCGGCAGGACTTCGTGAGTTCTGCACTATCGACAGCGAGGCGTCGGCATTGCTTCGCTCGGCTTACGACACGCTGGGGCTGTCAGCCCGCGGATATGACCGCACATTGCGCGTGGCGCGTACCATTGCCGACTTGGCAGAGAGCGAAATTATACGCGCGCCTCACATCGCCGAGGCAATACAGCTTCGTTCACTTGACAGAAAATATTGGGATAATTGATCGCGCGAAGCGCAAATCGAACATTTGCGGCTTGCCGCAAATGTATATCGAGCTTGCCGCAGGCAAGCATATCGAAACGCCGCACGGCGTTGTATCGACTCCAAAAATATAACCACTCATTTTTCCGAAAGGGAAGGTCTTAATGCTTTTTTCATCACTTGAATTTTTGTTTTTATTCATGCTCGTGACGCTTCCGCTGTACTTTTTGTGCCCTCTGCGGTGGCGTAACATAGTATTGCTTGCCGTCAGCCTTATTTTCTACGGCTGGGGCGAGCCTGTATATATGTTTTTGATGATGTTCACCATCGCCGTAGACTACTTTTTCGGTATGCTGGTGGAAAAGTACAGCGAAAACCCCAAGAAAAAGAAGCTGATGCTGATACTTGCTATAGTGATCAATCTCGGCATACTCGGTTTCTTCAAATACGCCGACTTTATCATCAACAACATACGCCTCATTCCCGGTCTTGATTTTATCAAGCCTATGGGACTGGGACTTCCCATCGGAATTTCGTTTTATACCTTTCAGGCACTGTCCTACGTTATCGATATTTACCGCGCAGATGCCAAGGCGCAGAAAAATATCGTCAACTTCGGTGCTTACGTCACGCTTTTCCCCCAGCTTATCGCAGGTCCTATCGTCCGATACAAGGACGTTGACGATCAGCTTACCTACCGCGAGCATTCGGTTGCCCTTGCCGCGTCGGGCGTGCGCACGTTTATCGCGGGACTTTGCAAAAAGGTGCTGCTTGCAAACGTAGCAGGTGAGCTGTGGCGGTCATATTCGCTGCTGCCCGAGGGAGAGCTTTCCGTGCTTGGCGCGTGGTTCGGTATTATTTGCTATTCCTTCCAGCTTTATTTCGACTTTTCGGGCTACTCCGATATGGCAATCGGTCTTGGCAAAATATTCGGATTCCGTTTTCTTGAGAATTTCGACTATCCCTACATCGCCAAGAGCATTACCGAGTTCTGGCGGCGCTGGCACATTTCGCTGTCAAGCTGGTTCCGCGAGTACGTTTACATACCGCTGGGCGGCAACCGCCGCGGCGTCGCGAGAACATACATAAATCTGTTCACGGTTTGGCTGCTGACGGGCATCTGGCACGGCGCGAACTGGAATTTTGTGCTGTGGGGCGTTTATTACGCCGTACTGTTGATAATCGAAAAGGCGTTCCTCGGCAAGCTGATTGCGAAGCTGCCCGCTGTTTTCGGTCATATTTACGCGCTGTTCTTTATTGTAATCGGCTGGCTGATATTCGTGTTTGACGCAAGCGAGGCACATCTGACGCTGTCGGAGGGTGTGCGTTATTTCGGCACCATGTTTGGCGCGGGCGGAGCACCGCTTATTACCTCCGCCGACGTGTGGGATTTTGTGCGCAGCGGTGTGCTTATGTTCATAATGATATTCGCCGCGCTTCCCGTGGGCAGAAAAGCCTTTTGGAACGCATACGAAAAGCACAAATGGGTACACTACGCCGCAAGCGCGGGCTGTGTCATTATGCTGCTGGTTTGCATAGCCTACCTCGTGGATTCTACGTTTAATCCCTTCCTCTATTTCAGATTTTGATGGGGAAATTTCGGGAGGAGCTCCTCCACTATCACAAAACGGATAGCTTTTTTCTAAATACAAATTTAAAAAAGTCCAACATTATGTTACAGCGTTGGATATAATACAAATTCACACAAGTACGAGAATTCTATTATCAGATAGTAGGGGTCGGCGCCCTCGACGACCCGCAAAAGATAGCGTGAAACAGAAAACATGGGTGAAGATATTTTCATCGCCATAGTTATTATCCGCACCATCGCTTCAGGGTCGTCGAGGGTGCCGACCCCTACCGAAAAACGTATTAACAATATTTCGTACTGATTAAGGAGTTTTTTATGACCGCACTGCTTTGCCGTTTATTTATCAAAAACAGAAGCAATGTCCAGGATCCCAAGGTGCGCAGCGCATACGGAACGCTGTCAAGCGTAGTCGGCGTTGTGCTCAACCTGATTTTGTTTGCGGGCAAGCTGACCGTCGGCTTGATGACAGGCGCAATATCCATATCCGCCGATGCCGTCAACAATCTGTCGGATGCCGGCTCGCAGATAATCTCTTTTGTTTCCTTCCGCATTGCCTCAAAGCCCGCCGACCGTGAGCACCCCTTCGGTCACGCACGAATTGAATACGTGGCGGCCATGATCGTGTCGTTTTTGATACTGCACGTGGGCTTCGATCTTGTGGCAAGCTCTGTCAAAAAGTTGATAAATCCCGATCCACCCTCTGTTGACAAGTGGGTAATTACCGCTTGTGTGCTGGGCGCGTCGGTGCTTTGTAAGCTGTGGCTGGGCGTTTTCAACGGCTCTATCGCCAAAAAGATAAATTCCTCGGTTATGAAAGCGACGGCAACCGATTCGCTGTCGGACGCGCTGTCAACACTTGCGGTCATGATAGGACTGTTCCTTTACATACTGTTTGATTGGTACTGGATGGATGCCGTTATGGGACTGGTGGTGTCCGTGCTCATACTCTGGGCGGGCATTAAAATACTTAACGACACCAAAAACGCAATTCTCGGCGAGCGTCCCACCGACGAGGTGGTGCGCGGCATAAACGATATCGTGGCTCAATACCCCGAGGCGCTGGGCATACACGATATGGTGGTGCACAATTACGGTGTCAGCCGCACAATAGCTTCACTTCATATCGAGGTGGACGGCAAGGGCGATATTTACAAGCTTCATGACACTATCGATAATATTGAGCGCCGTCTTGTGCGCGATCTGGGTATTGAGGCGACCATACATATGGACCCCATCGTCACGGATGACGAGCGGGTCAGCCGTCTTCGCGCTGTGGCGGCGCAGACGGTTGCGGGCATAGACGAGCGACTGCACATACACGATTTCCGTTGTGTCATCGGGCATACTCATACAAATTTGATATTTGATATTGCCGCACCCTTTGAGCTTGAAATGTCGGACGCCCAGCTGTGCGACACGGTGTGTGCCAAGCTGAAAGGCCTTGACAGCACGCTGTTTGCCGTTATAACGGTGGATAGAGAATAAAAATATTTGGCATAATAACCGCAGGGGCTGTGCCCCAAAAAAACAAAACGGAGAAAAATTATGCCGATAATCGAAATAAACCAAAACAATTTTTGCGAGCTTGAGCGTCACAACACCGAGGCGCTGGTGGAATTTTACGCGCCCTGGTGCGCGTCCTGCCGCGCGATGGCGCCCACGCTTGAACGCTTTTCGCAAAAGCATCCGCAGCTGCTTGTCTGCAAAATCAATACCGACGACAGTCCGGTGCTGTCGGGACGGTACAAAATAATGAGCATCCCCACGCTGATATATATGAAGGAGGGCAGGGAGCTGTCGCGAAATACGGGCGCGATGGGACTGCGCGGACTTGAGCAGATGATGGAGGTGCCTCAGGCTGTAAAATAAAAAATTTTAATATACGGAGGACCTTTCGACAATGAAAAGAACAGAGGTTGCAGAGCAACACAAATGGAATATGAACGAGCTGTACGCAACACCCGAGGCATTCGAGCAGGATTATACACGCGTTGAACAGCTTGTATCCGAGTTCACAAAGCATGAAAAGACTATGCTTGATTCTCCCGCACAGCTTTGTGCCGCGTTTGACGATTATTGCGCTATGTGCCGTCTTGCGGAAAAGCTGCACGAGCACACCGCCCGCGGTTTTGACGTAGATACGTCCGTAAACGCAAATCAGGCACTCAACGCTCGTGTTATCAACCTTTTCCACCGTCTCGGCGCGGCATGCTACTTCCTCACCCCAAGTCTTCTCAAGCTGGACGCAGACAAGCTGGAGGACTGGTACCGCGAATATCCCGCATTGGAAAAATACCGCCGCAACATCGAGGTGGAATTGCGCCGCAAGCCGCATACGCTGTCGGACGAATGTGAAAAGCTGCTTGCCGACGTTCACACAGGCATTGGCGGTCACAGCGAGATATACAGCATACTTACCGACTGCGATATGAAGTTCGGTAAGATCCGCGGCGAGGACGGCAAGCTTACAGAGCTGACCGACACCAGCTACATCCCCTTTATGATGAGCCAGGACCGCCGCGTCCGCCGTGCCGCCTTCAATAAGCTGTATGAGGGCTACGACCGCTTCGGCAACACCATCGCTACCATCATCTACAACTTTATCAAGCAGCAGGCAATGCTCTCTCGTGTCCGCGGATATTCCTCCTCTATCGAGGCATCCACCTTCCGTGATGAGGTAACTCCCGATATCTGCAACAACCTTATCGACACGGTAAGCAAGAATCTGCCCGTTCTGTTTGACTATTATGAGCTGAAGCGCCGTATGATGGGACTTTCCAAGCTGCATATGTACGACGTTTATCCGTCCCTTATCGCAAGCTTTGATAAAAAGTATACCTATGAGGAGGCAGTTGACGAGGTCCTTGACGCTATAGCGGTGTTTGGCGAGGAGTATCACAGCACACTTTCTCGCGGACTTAAAGAGGACCGCTGGGTTGACGTTTACCCCACCGAGAACAAGCGCGGCGGCGCGTACAGCGCAGGCTGCTACGATTCCAATCCTCATATTCTGCTGAACTTCAACGGCAGACTTGACGACGTTTCCACCCTTGCTCACGAGGCAGGTCACTCCATGCACTCTTATATGTCCCGCAAGTACAACGAGTATCAGAATTCCGACTATACGATATTTGTCGCAGAGGTTGCCTCCACCGTCAACGAGCTGCTGCTGACCAACAAAAAGCTGCGCGAGTCCGCTGATGATATGGAAAAGCTGTCACTGCTCAACCATATGATGGATACCTTCAAGGGCACGCTGTTCCGTCAGACTATGTTTGCCGAGTTTGAAAAGATCATGTACGAGATGGTTGAAACAGGCACTCCTCTGACCAAGGATGTTGTAAGTGCACGTTATTACGAGATCATCAAGAAGTATTTCGGTCCCGACGTGGTTTGCGACAAGCCTATCGCATATGAGTGGATGAGAATTCCTCATTTCTATTATAACTTCTACGTTTACAAGTACGCAACCTGCATTTCCGCAGCCGCTTCCATCGTTAAGCGCATAGAAGAGCAGGGTGACGCGTATATTTCTCAGTATATCGACTTCCTCAAGTGCGGCGGCTCTCGCTCGCCTCTGGACAGCCTCAAGGTTGCGGGTATCGATATGACCTCCCCCACAGTCGTCGAGGACGCCATTGCGTTCTTCGCGGACACTCTGGCACAGTTCAAGGCTCTGGCAGAAAAGCTGGGTATGCTGAAGGACTGAACATTGTGTTCTGAAAGAGCATAATATATCAATATAAATCCCTGACGGGATTTTCGATATGACGCTTGCTGCGCAAGCACTCAATATGACGCTTGCTGCGCAAGTGCTCGATATGTTTGCTACGCAAACGATAAAATTCCCACAAACCGAATTTCGGTTTGTGGGAATTTTTTATTGGTCTATCTTAACCAGCACCTTGCCCTGTGAGCTGAGTGCGCGTGTTTTGAGCTCTTGCTCAAATTCGTCAAGTGAAATGACCGAGCTGATAGCGGCTTCGGTGTTTATAAGTCCTGCATCGAGAAGTGCTATTGCGCGGGAGGTGGTGGCGGGATTTATATAGGAGGTCTTGATGACAAGCTCCTTGGTAAACGCCTCATACCACTTCAGCGGAACTACCGCCTCGGGATCGCTGACACCGAAAAGCACCACGGTAGCGCCGCGACCCGCAACGTCAAGAGCCAGCGACGCGGTTACGGGCAGACCTCCGCACTCGATAACGCGGTGAATGCAACCGATCCCGGCATCCGACAGCACTTTTTTAATGTCATCCGTGCGGGGATTTATGAACGTGGACGCGCCCAGCGCCAGCGCGCCCTCGCGCTTTGCGTCGTTTGCGTCGAAAACAACTATTTTGCCCGCGCCGCCAAGTTTGCACAGCTGCAGCATAAGACTGCCGATAGCGCCGCAGCCCACGATGGCAACCGTCTCGCCCGATTTGACACCCAGAAGATCCATGCCGTGAATACAGCAGGAAAGCGGCTCGCACAGTGCCGCGTCTCGAAGAGAGAGCGAATCGGGCAGTTTATATACATTTTCCTGAGGCGGACAGATGAACTGCGCCATACCTTTGACCACACCGCGGGAATTTGAGCACAAATGCGTCTTTCCGTCGCGGCAAAAGTCGCAGTGACCGCAGCTGTGGTTGGGATCAACGGTGACTCTGTCGCCAACCTTGAAGTCGGTGACCTTTGAGCCTACCTCGACAACGATGCCTGACACCTCGTGACCCAGAGGAACGGGATAAACAACGGGACGCGAGCCTGCTTTGCCTGCGAATTTGTGAAAATCCGTGCCGCAGATGCCGCAATACGCAACGGCGACCTTAACGCCGTCTTCGGCAAGTGGGGGAGTGGGGAAGTCCGTAACGCGAACGTCACCCGGACCGAACAGTACAGCAGCCTTCATTTATTTTATATCTCCTTGATTTTTATTCAAATATATCGTAAATTCCGCCGTCCAGGTCTTTCCAGAGAAACTTGCCGTCCTCCATTATCATGTAGCTGTGGGGCGAGTTTTGCTTGGGAATGGAGACCGAGCCGGGATTCATGTATATAAATTCCTCGTGCACTTCACAGACGGGGATGTGTGTGTGACCGTGCAGAAGTATGTCGCCTTTTTTCAGCGGCGGCAGCTTCTCTGTGTTAAAATTGTGTCCGTGGGTGGCGAATATGGTGCGCTCTCCCGACTGAATAAGCGCGTAATCGGCAAGAATGGGGAAGTCCAGAACCATCTGGTCAACTTCGGTGTCACAGTTGCCGCGAGTGCATAATAATTCATTTTTTAGGGGATTGAGCATGGCAATGACAGCCTTGGGCGCGTAGCCCTCGGGCAGGTCGTTTCGCGGACCGTGATAAAGAATGTCGCCCAAGAGCAGCAGGCGGTCTGCGCCCTCGGCGCGGTAACGACCGAGCAGCTTTTCACAGTAAATCGCTGAACCGTGTATATCGGAAGCTATAAGAATTTTCATGATTTATGCCTTTCTACATATTGTTTTGCAGAGAAATGATCTCCTCATCCGTCGCGCAATTTGCTTCGCAAATGTACGCGCGACACCTTCTCCGCTGGAGAAGGCAAATAAGCGCCATATCTTTTTATCATTCTACCACAAACCCATTCAAATTTCAATACGGCGGAGGCGTTTTGTGTCGAAATCTTAATAAAATCTTAAAACATTACCCCCTTTATTTTTAATAGTTTATATGTTAAAATAAACACAAACCTAACTTCTTACCTATCTCGGAGGCAGTCATGTACAATATTCTTATCTGTGACGACGAGCGTCCCATAGTGAACGCGCTTAAAATATATCTTGCCGACGACAACTACACGCTTTTCGAGGCTTATGACGGCGTCGAAGCCCTTGAGGTGGTGCGCCGCGAGGAAATACATCTGATTTTACTTGATATTATGATGCCGCGCCTTGACGGAATACAGACTATGGCAAAAATCCGCGAGTTCAGCAACGTGCCCGTCCTGCTGCTGACGGCAAAGAGCGAGGATGCCGATATAATTCTCGGCCTTAACGTGGGCGCGGATGATTATATCACCAAACCCTTCAAGCCCGCCGAGGTTGCGGCGCGTGTAAAAAGTCAGTTGCGCCGCTATATGCTGCTGGGCGGCGGTGCGCCGCAGACCAAAAAGCTGACCTGCGGCGGCGTGGAGCTGGACGACGAATCCAAATCCGTCACGCTTGACGGCGACGAGGTCACGCTGACACCCACCGAATACAGCATACTAAAGCTGCTTATGGAGCGCCCCGGGCAGGTCTTTTCGCCCAAGGATATATACAGACACGTCTGGTGTCAGGAGGCGATCTACGGCGGCGAGAGCACCGTGGCGGTGCATATACGAAATCTGCGCACGAAACTGGAGCACGACCCCGCCCGTCCGCGCTATCTTAAGGTAGTCTGGGGGCAGGGCTATAAAATGGAAAACGGAGGTGCGGTATGAAAAAGCTTGATATAAGACACAGCACGGTGCTTAAGACGGTTGCGTTTTTGTTGGTAATTTTTATGGCGTGGACGTGTGCCGCTTGCGCGGTGGGAATCGTGTTTATGTTCGACGCGGAGATCTATACCAAAAGCGAGAGCACTCTGAGATACGATGCATTTCGTGAAAATATGGACGGCAAGGCGTATTGGCTGCTGTTCAATTTGCTCAGCGAACAGCCTGTCGCGGATGACTTTGAGGAGGTCAATTACACCTACGAGATCTTGCGCGACGGTGTTCGCATAGACGGCGATTGCGACGATCCTGCGGCATATTCCGAGGAGTGGACATTCGAATATTTATACACAAAAGAAGCATTTGCATACGTCACTGCGGACGGCGAGCGCGTAGAGGATCCCTTTGGAATGGGCGATTCCGAGTATGCTGTTCTTATGTATGTAAATCCCCATCTGCCGTTTACGGACGAGCTTGCCGCCATCTCACAGGCGGTGCATATTCTGTACTCTTTGCGCTTTGCCGTATATATTATATTGGCGAGCGCGGCACTGTTGGCACTTGCCTGCTTTATATACCTCATGCTTGCGTCGGGACACCGCACAGGAGTTGAGGGGGTATCGCGAGGCGGGCTTACCTGCGTACCTTTTGACGTGGTAACTGTGATAGTTGCCCTGCTTGCGCTGCTTTCACTACTTTGCGTTGCCAAGTTTACTTACGGAACTGAGGAAACGGTGATAACTATAGCGGTGGTAGGTACTATAGATCTGGCGGTGGCGCTTGCGTACTTTATGACTGTAGCCGCGCGTGTAAAGCTGGGCGGCGGAGAGCTGTGGCGCAATACCGTCATATGGCGGCTGATAAAGCTGATCTGGCGTCTGTGCTGTGCCATCCCCGTGGTGTGGAAAACGTCGCTGGCATGCGCGCTGGCGGGACTTTTGTCGCTTATATTCTTGGTGATAAATCCCTTTGGAATAGCGCGATTTGCTTTGTGGTTTATAGGCTGTTCCGTGCTGTTTCCTTCATTAATATATATAGCGACTGTGCTCAGGCGTCTTTTTAAGGCTACTGATGCTCTGGCGGCAGGAGATCTTTCTCATCAGACGGGAACCGCGCTTATGTTCGGAGACATGAAACGTGCCGGGGATAACCTGAATAATATCGCCACGGGTATGACGGCTGCGGTGGAGCAACGCATGAAAAGCGAGCGGCTCAAGACCGAGCTTATTACCAACGTCTCTCACGACATAAAAACGCCGCTGACCACCATTATCAACTACTCCGACCTTATCTGCCGTGAGCAGACCGACAATCAAAACGTAAAAGAATATTCCGAAGAGCTGCACCGTCAGTCGGAACGGCTGAAAAAGCTGATAGAGGACCTTATTGAGGCGTCCAAAGCGTCAACGGGCAATATGGAGGTACACTCCGCACCCTGCGAGATAGGAGTTATACTTGCTCAAACGGCGGGCGAATACAAGCAACGCCTGGAGGATAACGGACTATCTCTGGTGGTCCACAGCCCCGAAGAACCGCTGACTATTATGGCAGACGGCAGACTGCTGTGGCGCGTTCTGGATAATCTGCTGGGTAATGCCTGCAAATACTCGCAAAAGGGCACGCGTGTTTATATGACGCTGACGCGTGACGGCGATGATGCCGTTATCGCGGTCAAAAACACCTCGGGCTACGAGCTGAACGTGGATGCCGACGAGCTTATGGAACGGTTTGTCCGCGGCGACCGCTCGCGAAGTACCGGGGGAAGCGGTCTGGGGTTGTCCATAGCGCGAAGCCTGACCGAACTGCAGGGCGGAAAAATGCAGCTGACCGTCGACGGCGACCTGTTTAAAGTTGTATTGAAATTTCCTTTGTGTGATAAATAAAAGCTTATGAAATATGTTATTTTGGCACTGACGCTGGCGTGCGGCATATTCAGCGTCTGGTTTGCCGCTGTGGGGGCTTTTGCTATATTCAGAACGAAAAAGATACCCACATGCTCCCCAAAAACACGTTTCGCCTGCCTTATCGCGGCGCGAAATGAGCAAAATGTTATAGTCGAGATAATAAACAGCTTGAAATCACAGGATTATCCCGACGGTATGTACGATATTTTTGTGATTCCCAACAATTGCACCGACAACACCGAGGGCAGAGCCCGTGCCGCAGGCGCGCATATAATAAACTGCCCCTCGGGCGTGCGGTGTAAGGGCGACGCGCTCCGCGTCGCCATAGCGCATCTGGCGGACAAGCCCTACGACGTTTACTGCGTGTTTGACGCCGACAACGAGGTGGACTCCGGCTTTCTCGCCGCTATGAACAACGCGTTTTGCGCCGGCGCGCGGGTGGCAAAGGGCGCGATCAAGGTCAAAAACCCTTATGACAGCGCCGTGTCAGGCTGTTACGGCATGTACTTTGCGCTGTTTGACACATTTTTCAGCCGTCCGCGTATGACGCTGGGACTGTCAAGCAAGCTGGTGGGTACCGGCTTTGCTGTCCGCCGCGAGGTCATTGAGCATCTTGGCGGCTGGAATACGCAGACGCTTGCCGAGGACGCCGAGTTTTCGGCAATGTGCGTGACACGCGGCGAGCGGGTCTGGTTTGTCCGCGATGCCGTCACAAGAGACGAGGCGCCCCGCGACTTTAAAACCACCATGATACAGCGCCGCCGCTGGTGCTCGGGTCTTATGGACGTTGCCAAGGTTCGCCTGGGAGACCTGGTCGTCTCCTTCTTAAAAAAACCTACTTTTAAAAAATGGGATATGATAGCCTTTCTTTGCTATCCCTTTGCTTATGTGCTGTCACTGATACCTGCCGCGATGTCAGCGGTGGACGCGGCGGCGCACGGTGAGTTTCTATCATTTATTATTATATTGTGCGCACGGCTGGCGGTTGCGTACGTAGCATGTGCCGCGGCAGGGGCGCTGCTTGCGCGGCTGGGCGGCATGAAGATCGGGCGCGCGCTGCCGTCCGTACTTATGTTTCCTATATTTATGGCGTCCTGGCTGCCGCTGCAGGTCATATCCTTTTTCCGCAGGGAACGCCGCTGGCGTCCCATTGCCCACGGAATTGTTAACACGAAATAATTTATAGCATATTTGTTCATAATTGACCGTATTTGTTTACAATTTGTTTTCTTGACCTTTGGGAAAAGCTGTGATACAATATAGGTGTGATAAATCACGGGGGCAACAGGGCCCGCCGCGCACGGTAGAGAATGAAAGCGTGAACAAAAACGGTTCTGTCAAGGCTTTTTTGAAAAAAACTTAAAAAAAGTCGCAAAATTTTGAATTGTTTACAATTAGTTCACACAATTCTAATGCAACATTCAAATCTATGGTGTAAAATTGTATCACAAATCTAATTTATGGAGGCATGTTATGCTTAACAAAAAGACCTACATCCGTCTGTTTGCTCTTGTCATGGCGCTTTTGATGACAGTAGCAGTATTTGCCGGATGTAACAATCAGGAAGCTATTGACGAAGCAAACTCCAAGGCTGACGCTGCACAGCAGGCTGCAGACGAAGCTAAGAAGCAGGCTGAGTCTCTGGCACAGGCAGCTAAGGATCTTGCTGACCAGCTGAAGAACACCCAGGACGAGAATGACGCCCTGAAGGATGCTATCAGCGCAGTTGACAGCAAGGCTGACCAGGCTCACACCGACATCGGTGACTGGCACGATCCTTCCAAGGTTACCACTGCTAAGCCCGTAGTTACCGAGCCCGCTATTTCTCAGGAACCCTGGGAAAACTGGACCGAGACTGCTGATCTTAAGGCTTTCACAGATCTTAAGAACAAGTACCTCGTTCTGATGCGCGACTGGTATACTCCCGAGAACTACGCAGCACTGAACAAGATCTTCGAGGACGCTTCTTTCGAGATCTACAGAGCTGTTGACGGCAACGGCCTTGAGCAGATCGTTAACGATGCTGCAACTAAGGCTGCACAGGTTGACAACGTTGCAACCGATGCTGCAAAGGTTCAGGCTCTCATCGCTGCTTTCGGCGATGTTCCCACCGAGATCTTCACCACTAACGAACATCTCGTAATCGCAGCTCGCGAAGCATTTGATGCTTGGGTTAACAAGTATGCTGTTTGCTTCTTTGCTGAGAACAACTATCAGTTCGAGTACGACACCAAGGGTAACATCCTTACCTCTGGCGTTGTATACAACGAGAATACTGGTGCTGTTGAGTTCATCATCGAGAGAAACATCGTTGACTTCGCTAAGAAGGTTACCAACAATGCTCTTGACATCAACGTAAACACCAACACCAACTCTCTGCTTTACGCAGAAGCTAAGCTCGAGGCTCTCTATCTGTACGCTGAAAGCGCAATCAGAGCTGAGATGGCTGCACAGCTTATCATCAGCGGTCAGGGCAAGTACAACATGACTACTGCTACTCAGATCGTTGACGTTCTCTTCGACGAGAATGAGACCCAGGTTAACATCAACGCTGCTCTTGCAAACTATAAGTCCGTTCTGTCCATCGTTGACAAGTACGGTGTAACTTACAAGGAGTGCAAGGACAACGGTAAGCTTATCGAAGATGCTTACTACACCTACAGAATTTTCTGGAACGCTAACGGCGGCGACGACACCCCCATTTCCGGTGCTGCAGGCCAGGATCTCCTGACCGGCGAAGAGTTCGTTAAGCTCTACGTTCTCACTCTGTACAACGGTGAGCTCAACGAGTACCAGAACACTGTTAAGGAATACCTCTACAACAAGGTTGTTACCTTCTTCCTTAACTCCGGCAACGCATCCGCTATCGACACCGAGACCGGCTGGAACGATTTCCTCGCATTCACCGACAACTACAATGTTATTTATGACAAGACCGGTGCTCAGATCGTAGATCCCACCGCTGCTACTTACACCTTCGCAGTTGAGTTCGACCGCATCAACGTTTATGATGCTGCTGGCAACATCGTTGACTACGTTCTCGCTGACGGTGTTCGTATCGAGAAGGACTTCAACCGTGTAGCTGCTACTGCTGCTACCAAGATCTTCGCTCTCGACTACGATAAGGACTTCAAGGGCAACAAGAGCCTTGATGACGCTTACGTTGTAATCGACCAGATGATCGTTGAAGCTATCGTTGAACTCGCTCAGGTTTACTATGATGATGTAATCGCTTACTACCTCGTAGATCAGCTCAACAAGATTGATGACGCTCTCGAGGCATCCTACGATTACACCACCGGCAACCCCAACGGCAGAATTGACGCTTACTACTACTCCTACGATAATGCTTTCTATGCAAACGCTAAGAAGGTTATCAACCTCACCAAGAAGGCTGTTACTTCCTACAAGGTTAACACTTACGATGCACTGAATACCATCTACGACGAAGAGAAGGGTATTGAGAACATTGAGGATCAGCAGATGTTCACCGTTATCAAGGATGCAGCTACTGAGACTGTATTCGAAGACATCGCTCTGTACACCGGCAAGAACTCCGCTATGAAGACCGTTCTCGAGTACTTCTACGCTTCTATGGACGAAGTTGCATTCAACTTCTACACCAAGAACGAAGACCTCGGCGACGCTCTCATCTTCCACGAGTACAAGATCGAAGTTGCTGAGAAGCTTGATAAGCTTACCGGTATCTACGAGCTTGACGGTGACAAGATCAAGAGCAGACCCACCACTTCCGCTCTCATCACCGACTTCGGCGGCAATGTTGCAACCGTTCTCGGCAAGGATTACAAGGAAATCAATGTTTACAACGCTATCAGCGCTGCCCGCAAGCCCGGCAGAGACGCTATCATGGCTGTTGAATACATGAACTACGACGACGCTACTGTTCTGTTCAACTTCGCTACCTACCAGGCAGTTAACAAGGACGGTAAGGCTCTGTACTACACTTCCGCACAGGCACTCACCACTGATTCCAAGGACGCTAAGGCTCTCAACATCATCGTTGACAGAAACGTAGTTGCTAAGGATCAGATCATCAACCTCTTCGCTGACGGTGCTGATGCAGTTCTGAAGGCATTTGCTGATCTCGTAAGAGCTCAGATCCAGACCAACGTAACCACTGCTATCGACCTCTACAAGAAGAACTACGACTTTGGTGGTCTTGACCACGTTGAGCAGGGTGGTGTATATCTCGAAAACGATATGCAGGAATTCACCGACTACCTCAACAGTCTGACTAACATCGCTGCTATCGATGCTTACACAACCACTAAGTTCAGCCTCCTGAACAACAAGGTTACCACTGGTGACTTTGCAGGTCTGACCGCTGCCGGCTACGCTCAGCAGGTAGTAGACTCCAAGAAGGGTGATTACCTCTTCCACGTAAGCGCTATCAACAACTCTGTTGCAGAGATCACCGGTGTTGGTGCATCCTACGAGTTCGGTTGGTATGACCAGATGGCTAAGGATCAGCTCACCAAGTTCTTCAGCCTCACCAGTGCTAAGGCATATGCAGGCCTCGAGGATGTTCGTGAGCTCGCATACCTGAAGGATAACCTCATCAACGGTACTGTTAAAACTGAGATCGACGACATTCTGTATGATCCCATGCCCGTACGTCTTGCATACTACAAGGGTGTATGGAACGCTAACACAGGCGCTTGGACCGTTGCTCCTCCTGAAGACTATGAGTATGACCTGTCCGCTAAGCGTACAGAGCTGTACCTCAAGAGACTCCAGGAAGTTTACGATGCTATCTGCGCTGATATCGCAGCTGTTACCATTCTGAGCGTTGAGGCTGACCTTGACGAAGCTCTTGATGTTGCAGAGAATAAGATCGAAGATATCCTCGACCAGACTCATGTGACTAAGGTTCTGGACGATAAGGGTACTGCAGATACTACTGATGATGTTTTAGATTACAAGTATGACGAATCCGACGACAAGAGCCTTGCAATGGCTTACGTAAGATACTACCTCGTTGGCCAGTATGACTGGGTTCAGTACAACGCTAACATCAACAAATAATTAAGTCTCCTAACTTAGATTTAATTAACCCCTAATAAAGCACCCCACCCGTTCGCGGGTGGGGTGCGCTTTTTATGTGTAACTATTGACAATGAAATGAATTGGTGCTAAAATATATGTGAAATTATTTTTGGAGATCTATATGCGTTATATCATAAGCTTTTTTCTTATAATCTGTATGGTATGTGTGCTTTTGATCGGATGTGATGACAATAACGCCGATGATGGCAAGCATCCGTCCGACACGACTGCTGCATCAGATATTATTTATTCTGATACTACCACTATAGCACCGGAAACTACAACCGCAATTACAACTATACCGGTCACTACCGAACCGGTTACTACCGCGCCGGTCACCTCCGCCCAGACTACCTCTCAGGTTACGACCGAGCCCACACCCACCGTTACCACTGAACCATGGGTAGTAACTGAGCCTGCAGGCGATGGATGGTCAGACTTTCATTAAAAAATCAGTCTCAAACAGAAATTTGAGACTGATTTTTTTCATTATTTTAATAGTTCGGGCATAAAATTAAAAAAATGGAAGGGGAAGACGGTGTGGACGTTGAGATAAAGCGTGTTGTGATCAATGAAAGACAGCGCGGAGTGGCTATTTTGTTTGCGGTGATCGAATATCCTGTGTGCGGATTGCCGGGCGGATACTTCGATGCGTATTATTCATCTATACGTGATAATGTGACGGATTGGCTGAACCGGTGCGAAATTCCACGTGTGCGAGACGAGTATTTTGCGCTGTGCAAACAGCAGTATGCTCCGCGCTTTGCTCGGTATGATTACAAATTGAAGTGTCAGCCCATATATGGCGACAAGCACATAGAAGTCGTGTGCGAATTTAGTTATTCGCAAGGCGGAACTCTTATAAAGCAATCTGTCCTGCGGCGTTTTTGGAGTCTGCGGGACGGTCTTATGCTCAAAAAAGTGTCAAAGCATTTGCGCGGCTCCAAATAACTACATTGACAGCAATGATATGCTTATGATAACTTCGAGATATAACTTATAATTTACTCTACCGTCACTGATTTGGCAAGATTTCTCGGTTTGTCTACGTCATGACCTTTAAGAGCGGCTGTGTGATACGCAAAAAGCTGTAGCAATGTTGCGGTGGGGAAGGGGGCAAAAATGTCGGCAATCGAGGGAAGCATGATCATGTCGGCACAAGGGATGGCGTGTTCACAGGCAAGCGCCGCGGAGCATATGCAGGTCACAAGCGCGCCGCGGGAAATGACCTCTCGAATGCTCGATATTGTTTTTTCGCACAGTCGCGGCACTGTAGACAGTGCCATTACAGGTGTGCCGTCCGTGATAAGCGAGATCGTGCCGTGCTTTAGCTCACCCGCGGCGTAAGCCTCGCTGTGAATATATGATATCTCCTTGAGCTTGAGTGAGCCCTCAACGCATAAGTCATAGTCAAGTCCGCGGCCGATGTAAAACATATGCTCAGCATTTGTGTGTTTACGAGCCACCTCGCGTATGCGATCGCTCATTTCAATTGTTTTTTGGACAGCTTCGGGTATTTTTGACAGCATATCCGCGCACAGTGTGCGCACCTCCCGTGCGCTCATTGTACCGCGTGCAAGCGCGAAATGAAGCGCTAACAAATATAGCACCGACAGCTGAACGCTGTAAGCTTTGGTAGATGCGACGGCGATCTCAGGACCTGCACCGGTGTATATGACAAAATCCGCCTCGCGCGCCACTGACGAGCCGACTACGTTTACGATAGCAAGTGTTTTTATTCCGCGTGATTTTGCATAGCGCAACGCGGCAAGCGTGTCGGCGGTCTCGCCGGACTGCGAGATGAGCAAAACCATGTCATCGTCATCAAGAATAGCGTCACGATAGCGGAATTCGCTTGCTATCTCAACGCTGACAGGTACGCGTGATAGCTGTTCGATAATACTTTTGCCTACAAGTCCCGCGTGCATGGCTGTTCCGCAGGCGACTATGTGAAGGCGGTGTATTTTTTTGGGCAATCGGCACTCAAAATACGGCAGACTGCAACGCGTGTGCGCACTTATGGTCTTGCGCAACGCCTCGGGCTCGTCGAATATTTCCTTCAGCATAAAGTGAGTGAATCCGCCGCGCTGTGCTTGCTCCACACTCCAGTCCACATGCCGCTCTTTTTGGCTGACCTCGGTGTCGGGAGCACTGAAAAAGCGTATGCTTTCAGCACATATTTCGGCGACAACACCCTCGTCAAGGCGATAATGCGCGTTTGTGTGCGGCAGTATGGCAGGTATGTCGGATGCGATAAGGCCGCCGTGAACGGACTTTGCCACTATCAGCGGACTATCTCGGCGCATGGCGTATATTTTACCCGGAATGTCGGTAAATATGACGCCAAAGGCATATGAACCCCTCAAATGTGCGGCGGCTTCAAACAGTGCGGTTATAGGGTTTTGATGTTTTCTGTAGCAAAGGTCGATAAGCTTGAGCGCGCGCTCGGTGTCGGTGTCCGACTCGAACACATACCCCTCCGCGCTCAGAATACGTTCAAGCTCGGCGTAGTTTTCAATAATGCCGTTGTGTACCAGCGCAACACGCTCTGTGGCGTGGGGGTGAGCGTTGCGGAGCGAGGGCTCGCCGTGAGTCGCCCAACGGGTGTGACCGATGCCGCAGGTGCCGGGGACAGATTCGACGTTGTCAATTTGTTCAGTAAGACAGCGTAGCTGCCCTACTGACCTGACGATGCAAATGCCGTCGGCGGTATGAGTTGCGATGCCTGCCGAATCGTAGCCGCGATATTCGAGCGCGCCCAGACCTTCAAGCAAGATCGGTACGGCAGGGCGCGAGCCGGTGTATCCAATAATTCCACACATATGAACAGCTCCTTTTGGTTTTATGTGAAAATTAAGCTCTCCCGCGTGGAACGAGGGAGAGCTTTGTGTTTCCGCAAGCGGTCGTTTTGCGTTACTTTTACAGTTTATGCGAGAACGTGAAGCATGGTTCACGGCAATTTATAGTATGCGCAAGCTTGACGGAAAATATTCATATTTTAACTCTTATTATTTTTCAAGCGGAACTATCGTGTCGGTGGCCTTGACGATACTGTCAGGTGGTACTGTGCCGCGCACCGAGGTCAGCGGATAAACGCGGCTGCGTCTGCCGACGACGGTGCCGGGATTCAATACACTGTTGCACCCAATCTCAACATAGTCGCCAACAAGCGCTCCCAGCTTTTTCATGCCTGTTTCTATTTTGTCGTTGCCTTGCCGCAAGGCGACAGAGGTTCGGTCGCTTTTGACATTGGAGGTGACCGCACCCGCACCCATGTGGGAGCGGTGACCTAAAATAGAGTCACCGACGTAGTTGAAATGCGGAACTTGAACGTAGTCGAAAAGAATGCAGTTTTTCAGCTCGCAGGAATTTCCTACAACACAGTTATTACCAATAAGCGTGGCGCCTCGCAGATAGGCGCAGTGGCGCACTTCGGTGTCCTCACCGATAATGGCGGGGGCGGTAATGACGGCGGTGGGAGCTATGACGGCATTTTTTGCCGCCCAGACGCCGGGTGACATCTGACGGTATATTTTCGTGTCCAACATTTCACCCAGTGAGAGTATAAATTCTTTCAATCTTGGCAACGCGAGCCACGGTTCATCACATTCGCGAAGCAGCGGGGCGGCAAGCGTGTGGGAGAGGTCAAACAGCGCACGTGTTGATATGTCTTGCATTTAAGCTTTTCCTTTCTTCATGTTTCTATACCGATATTATATGAAAAATGATGCCCCTATGAGCATCAGCCTAAAAATGTTCGCTTATTAAAAAATTCACGTAGAATCGCAGATAATAAATCCCCTTTGTTAAAAGGTTTTGAGGGGGTCTGGGGGTACTTTTTCAAAAGTACCCCCAGCAGGGTCCGGGGCAGCGCCCCGTTTGTTTAATTTAAATACTCCTCAAGACACTCGCCCGAAAAATATATCTCGGCGGCGGCGCGCTGACCGACAAATCTGTAGTGCCAGGGCTCGTAGCTGTAGCCTGTAATATCGACCTTGTCCTCGGGGAAGCGCAGAATAAAGCCAAACTTGTGTGCGTTTTCGCGCAGCCACTTGTAGACGGGATACGTGGCAAAGCTTTCGTCAAGATCGGTCATGGTGGAGGTAATAAAGTCCACACAAAGACCGCTCTGGTGCTCGCTGGTGCCGGGGGCGGCAGAGTAGGTAAGCACTTTTTCCCGTGCCTGAGCCTCGGTCAGCGTTCTGTCAGCTGACATTTCTCGGTTTATATACGTGTTAAACAGCGATACCTGATAAGAATAATCGCGGTAGGCGCTGGTGACGTAAACATCGGTATAACCCGCGGCACGCATTTCGCGCATCATGGCGGTCAGCGCCATGTTTGCCGTCTGCTCCAGCTGCTTTGAGCCGCCGTAAATGACATATGAGCTGTCAATTTGCGCCAGGGGAGATGGGATAAAGTCCTGCCCCAGCACGGTCTGCTTGTTGACAAGCATCAGATATTTTTCGTCTTTGGGGTCAAGATATTTTTTATATTCGGATATATCTGTCATAAATGTGTAAGAGCTTATGAGCGTGTCAAAATCAATGGCTGGCGCGGTGGAGTCAGAGGACTCGGCGCTGTGCACAAAGGTGACGGAAACATAGGTAGGGTTGGCAGAAAGACTGCCCTCAGCCGTATCGCGGTAGACAGACAGCTTATTTTTCTCGGTGTCGATGACAATATTGACGCCGATAAAATGCGAGTTGACAAAATCGCATGGTATCCACAGTACACCGTTTTCAATATACGTAGGGGCGGGCATGACCGCACTTCCGCCGCAAACATTAGCTACGTTGCTTCCGTGCTCGAAAACAGCATATTCACCCTCGGAGGCATACAGCTTTAAACGCTGACTGTCGCCCGTGACAGTCATGCGGCAGTATTCGGACAGGTCAAAGGCGTTGATGTAAATAACTCCGTTGCGGACGGTGTCACCGTACGGAACGGTCACGCGTTCGTCAAAGTAAACGCGGAAGTCGTCTGTGTTGACGCGGGGTACAAGGGCGCGGACCAGCAGTGCTATCGCCACCGCTACCACGACTATCAAGGCTACGGCGATATATGTGAGCTGACGGCGGGTCAGATTTTTCAAATTTATCATTTTTTGTCCGCTTCCTGTGCTTTTTTCTCTATGATTATGAAGTAAGGCGATGTTGGTGAGTTGAGAATTTTAATTTTGGTGGCGCAAAGGTGCCAGCGGGGCAGAGTAGACAGATACTCGGTCAGCATCTCACCCTCGGCTTCACCCTCGGCGTGGCCGGGATAGACCGCAACGCATAAAATTCCGTCGGGCGCGAGCAGTTCAATTGCCGCCTCCACGGCGGGCATGGTGGTTTCGCGAAGCGTGGTGATTCGCTTGTCGCCGCCGGGCAGATAGCCCAGATTGAACATTCCCGCATTGATGGGCTCGGTGACAAACTCGCGGACGCGGTGATGAGAGGCGTGTATCAGTGTGTAAACACGGGGACAGCCCGACGCGTCAAGATTTTTGCGGGTGGATTCCACCGCCTGCTCCTGTATGTCAAAGGCAAATACCTTGCCCGACTCGCCTACGGTGCGGCAAAGAAATTCGGTGTCGTGACCGTTACCCATGGTAAAATCAACGGCGATGCCGCCCTCGTGAAGATGATTGCAAATAAAATATTTCTGAAGCTGAAGAAGATCAAGCATTGGCATTGCGGTTTTTATCCTTTTTTAACGGTATTTGGGGGATTGTGCAGGTCGGAGCGCAAAAATTTCACGGCGCGCTCCACGGCGTCCTTGGAATTGTACCAAGGCTCTTCGTCGTAGCGGTAGTCAAATTTTTTGCAGAACCAGCTTACGTCCTCGCGCAGGGTGTCAAAGTAAGGCTCCACGACACCTGCGGCAGCCTTGGAAAACTCGGAGTATTTTTTTCGTTGCAGCTTGGCTTTGGCGTGAGAAAGCAGTAGACGGTAGTGCGGCAGACAAAAATACGGCTGGTTTGCGAATTTTTCGGGGAAGTTTTCGTCCCTTTCCCAGAGAAAAACAATGGTGTCTATCATGCGCTGAAAGTGATAATCTATGCGGCGGCAGACGTAGCAGGTCTGTTCCAGGTGATCGATGCGTCCCATCGCACGGGCGGCAGGGTCTGTGCCGGGGATGAGCGCGCCGTGCTTTGTTTCCGAGCGCAGCTCGTTAAGGTGGCTTTCCAGTGTCAGCGCCATACCAAGACGGTTTTTACGAGTCAGCATCATGTCGTAATGAATACGGCAAAAGCCTTCCTTGTTGGTCTGTATGCGCACGTCGGGCTCCATCATAGACGCGCCGAGAATGAGGTCAAGCTCGTTGTCCTCCAGCTTGTTGTAAAGGGCGCAGATGGGACAACCCAGCGCGTGGTCCTCGGCGGCGGCTTCAAACGCCTCGTTGACGGGTATCGTATATATTTGCTCCATTGGCAGACCTCCCGAAAAGTTACTGTTGAAAAATGCAAAAAAATGATATATAATAATATTAGTCATAGTAAATGATTGATTTTTGCCGCGCATTTATAAGGCGAGTGCAACCTTAGCCTTCCCCAGCGGGGGAAGGAACACGGCGCAAGCGCCGCGACCCGCAAGCGGGTGGATGAGGAGAGTGTTTTTTCTCCATATAGTCTGTAGAATGATGATCTCCTCATCCGTCACGCATTCGCGTGCCACCTTCTCCGCTGGAGAAGGCTAACTAACGGTGACGCGCTTTGATATATAAAGTTAGTAAAAAACAATCGATTTATCTGACAACATCTATAATAATTATAACAGTATTTGCAAAATAAAGCAAGTGCATATTTTCAAAACGCGGAGTAATTTAATGACAAATACATACAAATACGCTGTTTATTCGCGCATTATCGACACTCTTCCCGTTATAGAGGTGTCAGGTGTCGACAATTTTGACGTAACAAAGACGTTTGACTGCGGTCAGTGCTTCAGATTTGATCCCGTGAAGGACAGCGTTCACGAGCAGGAGTTTGCGGGTGTGGCGTACGGAAAAATGATATCCGTGGCGCAGGACGGCGACACTATTTACATATACAATTCGGATGAAGCGGATTTTTATAACATTTGGCAGTCCTATCTGGGGCTTGACACGGACTATGACCGCATTTGCCGCGATATAACCTCGCGCTCCGACAATACGGCACTGAGCGAGGCAGTCCGCGTGGGGCAGGGCATACGCATTCTGCGCCAGCAATATTGGGAGACTGTCTGCTCCTTTATCATTTCGCAAAATAATAATATCCCACGCATCAAAAAAATAATCGCCGCGCTGTCCGAAAAGTACGGCAAAAAAATCGATGCGCGGGGTATGGAAAAACACGGCGCGCCGGAGGGCGTAGCTTATGCTTTCCCCGAGGCGCTGACTTTATTTGACGCCGGTGTTGACAACATTTTTGCGCTGAAAACGGGCTTTCGCGCCAAATATATAGTAGACGCGGCGCAAAAATGTACCGACGGCACGGTAGAGCTTGATAAAATATGCACCCTGCCTACAGCCGAGGCGGCGGAGGTGCTGAAGCTGATCAAGGGTGTTGGCGACAAGGTGGCGGCGTGCTCGCTTTTGTTCGGCTTTGATAAATTGGACGCATTTCCCGTGGACGTGTGGATAAAAAAAGTCATCGCACGTTATTTCGGAGAGGATTTTACCTCAGCGTCGCTCGGCCCTTACGCCGGCGTGGCACAGCAGTATCTTTTTTATTACGAAAGATGGCTGGGTGGTCAAGCAAAATAAAACAAACCCCGCATCTCTGCAGAGATGCGGGGTTATAGTTATTCTGTGAGATTGGAAATCAGTTTGCGTATTTTGCAACGGTTTCAAGCAGCTGTGTCAGCTTCTTATCTGCAACCTTGGATGCACCCTTATAAGCAGATGCAAAAGTATTCTGCTTGCTGGAGATGGTTGTGTTGATTGTAGTGAGCAGACCAAGCTGGCTGTCGTATATACGGGCAAAGTCGAAGCTTACGGAATCATATACGATGTCCAGCATTTTAGAGGATGCTTCATCCTTGAAGTATTTTGCTTTGAGAATTATCTCATAATACTGGGGAAGCAGTGATCTATAGGACTCAGCTGCAAATGCCTCGGTCAGAATCGCGGCGCGCTCAGTGCTCTTTACGTCAACGGGGATACAGTACATGTGCATGCCGTTCTGAATCCATGCGCAGTAGTCTTCCTGGGTTTCAGACATCTTGGGTGTGGGAACAACACCGTACTTTTCAACCTGAGGAGCTATGTGCATCTGTGCCTGATACAGCCACTCACTATGGAACAGTGCCTGACCGTTAATGAACATCTTGCGGACGTTGTCCTGAGAATCCATATAGCAATATTCATTCTGATAGAACAGCTTGATTACGTTATCGATAACATTGCTCATCTTTTCCTGATCAAGCGTAATAGAGGGAGTTCCCTTGTTATCCATAGTGGATATCTTTTCGCCCGATGCTACAACGTACTGGTTGATGGGGTTGTTACCGGTCATCATTACAATACCGAAACGGTCGGCTACATCCAAAGTAGAGTTACCGTCAAGGTCGCTGTTTGCGTTGGATGCAAGCTCAGTCATCTTATCAAAGGTCCACTTTCCGTCGAGAACTATCTGATAAAGATCGGTGCCGGGATTAGTGTTTTCAAGAAGTGTAGGGTTAAAGAATACGCAGGACATAGAATATACAGCGGAAAGTGACAATGCACCCAAACCGAAGTAGTTGGTGCCTTCAATTGCGGATGCCTCGGTGAAGTTTTGCCACCACCAGGGCTTTTCAAAGTCGATGTACTGTAGATCGTTGAGGTCATAAAGCTGACCGGTGGTTACCATGCTGGGAATGTTAGAGGAGTAGCCTGCGAGCAGATCATAGGCACCGGAACCGGCAAGAATGGATGCCTGAACAGCAGGCAGTATTTCTTTACCGTAGTTGGACCAGTTGCCCTGAGCAACTATCTCAAGATTAATGCCATATTTTTCTTCTACGGCAAGGTTACGCGCATAGATAGCGTCGTTAAGACGGTCACCGGTCTGGTCTTCTGCCAGCCATTCGTACTGCTCAACGTTACCTCTGGTATGTACGGTGAAGGTCTCACCATCGAACTTGATGTCGGGGAGATCGGGTTCGATGATCTCGCGGCCGTATTCGTCAAGCTCAACCTTGGGTTGGGTGTCTTCAGTTCCTGCATCGGTTCCTGCCCCTGCTGAGGTGTCGGAAGGATTTGCGGGGTCGTTGCTGCCTGCGGTAGTGTCGGCGGGAGTGCCGTTGTTGCCGGTGGGAGCTGCTGTTGTAGTGTCGACAGAATTGCCGTCGCTGTTAGCGCACGCGGATGCGAGAATCAGCATCAAAAGTGCCAGTATTACAGCAGTGAGTCTTGTGAAAAAACGAGTTTTCATGAATGTTTCTCCTTTTGGTTATAAATACCAATTTATACATATAATATTTATTTTAACATGCCGAGTGCAATATGTCAAGACTATAGCTAATTTTTATATTTTGTGAAAAGAATAACCTCTGCATATCTCATTGAGAGAAATGCAGAGGTTTCTTCAATATTTATTTTAAATAGTTTTGACAAATCTTTATATATGTGCTATAATAAAGAGAAATTCAAAAGCTATTTGTTATTTAGAGTTCTTTGCTACGGTTTCCAGCATCTGCTCCAGTTTCTTTTCGGCAACCTTGGATGCACCCTTATAGGCGGATGCAAAGGTGTTCTGCTTGCTGGAAATGGTAGTGTTGATTGTAGTGAGCAGGCCGAGCTGACCGTCGTAGATACGAGCGAAGTCAAAGCTTACGGAGTCATACATGATGTCCATCATCTGGGAGGATGCTTCATCCTTGAAGTATTTTGCCTTAAGAACTATTTCATAATACTGAGGAAGCAGAGTTTTGTAGGTCTCGGCTGCAAACGCCTCGGTCAGAATTGCTGCACGCTCGGTGTCCTTAACGTCGATCGGGATGCAGTACATGTGCATACCGCCCTGGATCCATGCGCAGTAATCTTCCTGCGCCTCGTTCATTTTGGGAGTGGGAACAAGTCCGTATTTCTCAACCTGACCTGCGATCTGAGTCTGTGCGTAGTACAACCACTCGCTGTGGAACAGAGCCTTGCCGTCGATGAACATCTTGCGGACATCGTTCTGTGCGCCCATGTAGCAGTACTCGTTCTCGTAGAACAGCTTGATAACGTTATCGATAACATTGGACATCTTTTCCTGATCAAGTGTGATGGCGGGAGTGCCGTCAGTACCGATAGTGGATATCTTTTCGCCCGATGCTACAACGTATTGGTTGTTGGGGTTGTTACCTGTCATCATTACGATACCGAAGCGGTCGTTAAGATCCATGGTGGAGTTACCGTCAAGGTCGCTGTTAGCATTTGATGCAAGCTCGGTCATTTTATCCCAGGTCCACTTGCCGTCAAGAATGATCTTATAAAGATCGGTGCCGGGATTGGTTTCCTCAAGCAGTGTGGGATTGAAGTATACGCAAGATAGCGAGTAGATAGCAGAGAGGGACAGTGCGCCGAGAGCGAAGTAGTTTGAATCTTCGATAGCGGATGCTTCGGTGAAGTTCTGCCACCACCAGGGCTTATCAAAGTCGATATACTGCAGATCGTTCAGGTCATAAAGCTGACCTGTGGTTACCATGTTGGCAATGGGGGAAGAATAACCTGCGATAAGGTCGTAAGCACCGTTACCTGCGAGAATGGACGCCTGCATTGCGGGCATAGTCTCTTTTGCGTAGTTGGACCAGGTACCCTCGGCAATTACCTCAAGGGTGATACCGTACTTGTCTTCTACAGCAAGGTTACGAGCGTAGATAGCGTCGTTAAGACGGTCACCTGTCTGGTCCTTTGCCAGCCATTCGTACTGCTCAACGTTACCTCTGGTATGTACGGTGAAGGTTTTACCCTCGAACTTAACATCGGGAAGGTCGGGTTCAATGATCTCACGACCGTATTCGTCGAGTACGGGAGCGATGGGTGTGCTTCCGCCAACAGTGGTGTCCGCACTGCCTGCGGTGGTATCGGCGGGATTGGCGGGGTCGGTATCGGCAGTGTCGCCGTTGTTACCGGAATCGCCGGATGGATTGTTGCCGGAGGGGGCAGCTGTTGTGGTGTCAGCGGGGGTGTCGCCATTGTCGCTATTAGCGCATGCGGATGCCATAACAAGCATCAGAAGCGCCAGAAGAACAGCGGTAAATCTTGTGAAAAGACGTGTCTTTTTCATGGGAGCCTCCTATAAAAAAATTTAAGGCGTTGTGCCTTTTGGTTTGTAGAATAATTGTAATATATTTTACATAAAAAGTCAAGTATAATATTAAATTTTGTGGCTTATAACGGAGGTGATCAGCGTGAAAGTTACTTCCAACTTATAATGAAATTAACTGTTTCACGCACGAAATATGCCTTGTACGCAAAATTCATCTATTACTATTTGTGCCGCCGCTGTGCGGCGGGAGGGAGACTTTTATGACCGAAATATGCTGTGTCGCGCGCGGCTCGCTTGCTCAGCGTGCGGGTATTGTTGCGGGCGACATACTGATATCCATAAACGATCACCCAATAAATGACGTGCTTGATTACCGTTTTTATCTTGCCGAGAGGTGCGTGACGCTGAAAATACACCGCGGCCCCGAGCTGCTGGATATAACCATAAATAAAGGCGAATATGACGATATCGGTCTTGATTTCGCCACGCCGCTGATGGACAAAAAGCACGCTTGTAAAAACAAATGCATTTTCTGCTTTATTGACCAGCTTCCGCGTGGTATGCGTGAGTCATTATATTTTAAGGATGACGATTCCAGACTTTCCTTTATACACGGCAATTATATTACGCTGACAAATCTGTCCGACGAGGATATCGACCGCATAATAAAAATGCGCATCTCGCCCTTGCGCGTGTCGGTGCATACCACCGACCCCGAGCTGAGAGTGAAAATGATGAAAAATCCCAGATCCGGCGAGGTTTTGAAGTATATAGACCGAGTCGCCGAGGCGGGAATCTCCATCGACGCGCAGGTAGTCTTGTGCCGCGGCATTAACGACGGCGAGCATCTTGAGCGCACTATGCGCGATCTTATCGGGTATTATCCCGCGCTGTGCAGTGTTTCCATAGTCCCCGCGGGACTGACAAAGCACAGAGAGGGACTTTATCCGCTGTCGCCATACACACCCGAGGAGTGCGCCGAGGTTATCGCGCAGGTGGGCAAAATGGGCGACGAATGTGTGGAAAAATACGGCTCGCGCATATTCTTCTGCGCGGACGAGCTTTATATAAAGGCAGGCTTACCGTTGCCCGATGCCGACTACTACGAGGGATTTTCCCAGATAGAGGACGGCGTGGGACTTATAGCGTCGCTGTGTGAGGAATTCGGCTGGGCGCTTGAGGATATGGAGCTGCCCGAGAAATGTGACCGCCACGTTACGGTAGTTACAGGCACCGCGGCATTTGACACGCTGAAAAAGCTGTCGGAGCAGCTCTGCGCGGTGGTGGGCGGACTGAAAGTGGATGTTGTTGCCGTGAAAAATGAGTTTTTCGGCGAGTCTGTCACGGTTGCGGGACTGCTTACCGCTCAGGATATGGCGGCACAGCTTAAAGACCGTGAGCCGTGTGATGCCGTGCTCATACCCTCCGTGTCACTTCGCGCAGGCGAGGATGCGGTATTTCTTGATGATAAAACGCCCGAATGGCTGTCTGAACAGCTCGGAACATCTGTTATTGCTGTGGACAATAGCGGAGAAGCGCTGGTCAAGGCTATTTTGGGGTTATAAAATTTCACATATTTATATATCGTATTATTATAAAATGTAGGGGAAGGTGGCCACATCGTCCCGCAAAAATCGAATGACAAAATAATTAATATTATGTTTTCCATGTTGATTTGTCGAGGCCTATTTTTCGGGACGATGTGGGCATCGTCCCCTACAGATATTTGATAGTATTGCTGACAGAATTATGTTCGTTTTACGCGATACACTATAATAAAAGAATCATTAGAAATATATTATTTCGGAAAGGCAGGGGATAAAAATGTCAAAACCCATTATTGCCATTGTTGGACGCCCCAATGTGGGCAAAAGTACACTTTTCAATAAGCTTATAGGCGAGCGCCGCGCTATCGTTGAGGACACCCCCGGTGTTACCCGAGACCGTATTTACGGCGAGGTGGAATGGAGCGGACGCCACTTTATACTCATCGACACGGGCGGTATCGAGCCCAAGTCGGATGACATTATTCTGCGTCAGATGAGAATGCAGGCGCAGATCGCGATTGAGACCGCTGACGTTATCGTATTTTTGTGCGATGTCAGAACGGGTATGGTTGCGGACGACCGCGAGATCGCCGTTATGCTCAAAAAGAGCGGCAAGCCTGTCATTCCCGCTATCAACAAATGCGACAGCGTAGGTCATCCGCCCTATGAGTTTTACGAATTTTTCGAGCTGGGCTTCAACTGCGATCCTATTGCAGTGTCCTCCGTTCACGGTAGCGGCACGGGCGATCTGCTTGACGCGGTAATCGACGCAATTCCCGAAGGGGCGGGCGAAGAGGAGGAGGACGACAGCATAAAGGTCGCCGTTATAGGCAAGCCGAACGCGGGTAAGTCCTCTATCGTCAACAAAATGGTGGGCGAGGAGCGCGTTATCGTGTCGGATATTGCAGGTACAACCCGTGATGCCATCGACACCAAGGTGACTAACGAATACGGCGAGTTTACGTTTATCGACACCGCGGGCATCCGCCGTTCCTCCAAGGTCAAGGACGTAATCGAAAAATACAGCGTGCTCCGCGCCCGCGCGGCGGTGGAGCGTGCCGACGTCTGTCTCATTATGATAGACGCAACCGAGGGCATCACCGAGCAGGACAGCAAGATCGCGGGTATCGCTCACGACTCGGGCAAGGCGTCCATAATCGTGGTCAACAAGTGGGACCTGATAGAAAAAGACAACAACACCGTCAAGGAGTTCAACAAGAGCATCGAGCGCGAGCTGTCCTTTATGACTTACGCGCCCATAGTTTACGTGTCGGCAAAAACAGGTCAGCGGCTTATCAATGTATTTGAGCACATAGTTTATGTCAATAATCAATCCAAGATGCGAGTTGCCACGGGTATGCTCAACGACGTGCTGGGTGAGGCGACCATGAGAACACAGCCGCCATCCGATAAGGGTAAGCGTCTTAAGATATACTATATGACGCAGGCATCCGTCGCGCCTCCCACGTTTGTTATATTCTGCAACAACGCCGAGCTGTTCCATTTCTCGTATCAGAGATATATTGAAAACTGCCTGCGCGCCACCTTCGGTTTCTCGGGTACGCCCATACACCTGATAATCAGACAAAAGGGAGACGGCAATGATTAAGCTTGAACAACTCAAAGCGCTTGCGCTCCGCGCAGGCGAGCTTCTGACGGATACGGTACTGTCAAAGGACGTTACCGTCAAGGGTGACTCGGATTTTGTTACCCGCGCAGACACCACTGTACAGGAATTTATACGCCTCGAGACGGCACTGCTGTGTCCCGAGGCGAGATTTATTGCCGAAGAAAACCAAATAAACGATTATTCGAGCGACGGCGCGGCGTTTGTGCTTGACCCCGTTGACGGCACGACAAATCTCATGCACGGCTTTGGTCAGAGTGTGATCTCGCTTGCGTACTATGAGGGCCGAGAGGGCATTTGCGGCGTGGTGTATAACCCCTTTACAGGTGAGCTGTTCAGTGCCGAGAGGGGCTGCGGAGCATACCTCGGTGATAAGCGTATATGCGGCAAGAAGCGCGATAAGGTGGCGGATTGCCTTGCTATCGTGGAGTTTTCGCCTTATTATAAGCAGACCAGTGCCGACACGTTCGAGATGATACGTCAGCTTTTCCTGCGTACTCACGACGTGCGCTCTATAGGTTCAGCGGCGCTTGATCTTGTATACGTTGCGTGCGGGCGCGCGGATATTTTCATGTCCCGTAAGCTGAAAACGTGGGATTACGCCGCGGCGCAGATAATTTTGCGCGAGGCGGGCTGCAATATCTCGGACTTTTCCGGCGCCCCGCTCATGCTTGACGGCGTGGTGGATGTTATTGCTTGCACGGGCGGAGTCTTCGGCGAGCTTTGTGACTTTGCAAAAAACTATATTGAATAAGGATAAAATATATGCTTATAGATAACGTACAAATATATGTAAGAGCCGGCGACGGCGGCAATGGCGCGGTGGCTTTTCACCGTGAGAAATACGTTTCCCACGGCGGTCCCGACGGCGGTGACGGCGGCAACGGCGGCAATATCGTCTTTAAGGCGGAGCGCGGCATAAACACGCTGCTGTCCTTCCGCTATCAGCGCAAGTTTATCGCCGAAAACGGCGGCAACGGCTCGGGAAATAAGTTTCACGGCAAGCGCGGCGCGGATGTTGTCATTGAGGTGCCCTACGGAACGCTTATCCGCGATAAGGAGAGCGGCAAGATAATCAAGGATATGTCGGACGACGAACCGTTTATCTGCTGTCACGGCGGCAGAGGCGGCTGGGGCAACCGTCACTTCGCAACGCCTACCCGTCAGGTGCCTAACTTTGCCAAGAACGGAACGGCAGGTGAGGAGCGAGAGCTGACTCTGGAGCTGAAAATGCTGGCGGACGCGGGTCTTATCGGCTACCCCAGCGTGGGTAAATCGTCAATTCTGTCTCGCATTTCGGCGGCAAAGCCCAAGATCGCCGACTATCATTTCACAACGCTGTCGCCAAATCTGGGCGTGGTCAGCACGGGCGAGGAGCGCGGCTTTGTTGCCGCCGATATCCCCGGGCTTATCGAGGGCGCGTCGGACGGCGCGGGCCTCGGTCACGACTTTTTGCGTCACATCGAGCGTTGCCGACTGCTGCTTCACGTTGTTGACGTGGCGGCAACCGAATACCGCGAGCCTATTGAGGACATAAAAAATATCAACCGCGAGTTGGAGAAATATTCCCCCGAGCTGTCTACCCGTCCCCAGATAATTGTCGCAAACAAGACAGACGTGCTGGACCGCGAGGTGGTTGACGTTGACGCTTTTGAAAAATACGTGGCAGAGCAGGGCTGGGAGCTGATCTACGTCTCCGCCGCAACGGGCGCGGGACTGAAAGAGCTTATAAAGCTGTGCGATAAGACGCTTCAGACACTGCCGCCGCTTAAAATTTACGAAAGCGAGCAGGTTGACGAGGACATTGCCGCCGCTGACGGCAAGCAGACCATTATTCGCCGCGTGAACGAAAAATATATCGTGGAGGGTGAGTGGCTGCTCAACCTTATGGGTCAGATCAACTTTGATGACTGGGAATCGCTGACCTTCTTCCAGAAGGTACTGCAAAAGAGTGGCGTGTTTACTATGCTTGAAGAAAAGGGCTGCTCGGACGGCGACACCGTTTCCATTTATGATTTTGAATTTGATTATGTAAAATAAATTTAAAAGAGGCTTTGAATATGAATATCTGGCACAATATCGATCCCAAGCTGATAACTCCCGACGATTTTAACGCACTCATCGAGATTCCCAAGGAAAGCCGTTGCAAGTACGAGCTAGATAAGGATACCGGACTTATCCGTCTTGACCGCGTGCTGTACACATCGACTCACTATCCCCAGAACTATGGCTTTATTCCGCGCACATACGCGGACGACCGCGACCCGCTTGACGTTCTGGTCATTACTTCGGCGCCCGTTTACCCCATGACGCTTATCCGCGCATATCCCATCGGCGTTATGCGTATGATAGATAACGGCGATGTGGACGATAAGATCATCGCAATACCGTTCTCCGACCCGACCTACAGCAATATTAAGATAGTCGATGACCTGCCGCCTCACATTTTCGATGAGATCGTGCACTTTTTCAGTGTTTATAAGCAGCTTGAGGGCAAGACCACCGCTGTTGACTCGCTGCTGGGCGTTGCCGACGCAAAGCGCATAATTCAGGAGGCTATCGACGGATATAAGGAGAAGTTCCCCGAGAATGCGTAAATAAAAAATAATTTGTCAAGTCAGGATGCATCCTGACTTGACAAATTGCCGGATTTATGGTATAACATAAGGGCATCAAATAATGCGGGCGTGTGCGGATATATTCCGCCACAACCGCTCAATACTTTCGCGGGCGTGGCGGAATTGGCAGACGCATAAGATTAGGATCTTACGCCTTTCGGTGTGCAGGTTCAAGTCCTGTCGCCCGCACCAAAAGATATACGAGTGAACCCTAAGGTTCGCTCGTATATCTTTTAGTATGGTATTCACGACGTCGAACCTCTCAAATTGCGAAGCAATTTGACAGCGCGTGCGCAGGAAGCAAGAACGGTTTTCACAAATAATGGCGCACGCAGTGGTTCTAAGTCCTGTCGCCCGCACCAAACAGTAGAAATCCGAACCAAAAGACGGTAGGCGAAGGTTTCTTATTTCTTTACGTTTTCGAAGAAAACGGGTGTTCAGGTGATATGTGATGCTGGCTTACTGTTGTTGGCATCACGCCCGAGCACCGCCTAGGTAAATATCCTTTATAGTTGATGCCAAACGAAAACATTTTTAAGAAAGGATATTTACGATGAAAAACGAAATTACTTATACCGAACATAACGGACTTTACTACCCCGATCTCGCACTCCCCGAATAGACATATTATCCTCTTGGCAAGTATGCCAACCTGCGCCTTGACTTTGTGAAAAAGCATCGTCGCGGAACTTACACCACCCTGCTCACCGAAGGACAATTGAATGAATACCTATGCGTCATTGATATTCAAGCTCACGAATTGCTCGATGACATAATTCCTCGCCTCGCAGAAGAATGTGGCATAGACGAAGCCCTAAAGGCTCACAACGCACTTCAATGGTCTGCCGAGATGAACAACATCAAAGCAAGCACGGAAGAAGTCGTTTTGCGGGAGGTGGTCTATCAATGAGGTCAATCATCAACGAGCTTTGGCACAGAAACATCATACCCCAAGAGGACAGCCGAACCAACTCCAAGGAGATGAAAGAACTTCTCGGATATATGTCACGCCACCACGAGGACTTGGAGAAAAGCTTCTCCCGCGAGCAAAAAGAAGTGTTTGAGAAATTCCACGATTGTTGGAGCGAGTATATGAGCCTTGGTGAAGTAGCTATATTTGAATATGCTTTTAAGCTTGGCATGCAGATCGCAATCGAAACTTTAACTGAATAACACACGGCGGCGGGGTTTGTCCTCGCCGCAATTTTACATCACCTTCAATTTGCAATAAAGCAACTAAACAAGGTATATTGCAACAATTCAACAAATCAAAAGAAAAGAACTAATTGATATACTTATGTCATAAAAATTTGTTTTTAATTTTATTGCCCCCTTATAGCTATTTTGATAGCTATAAGGGGGCTGATTTAGTTAATAGAAATTGTCACACTTACAAGAGTCAATTCATCATTCATAATCTTCCAAACACTAATGCAATCCCCTATATAGTTGGCATTCCAACCAATTGATACGTACTGTCGCATTACAAGCTCCTCTAAGCCGTTATAATCGATATCAATAGCTTTTACGCTTTTGAAGGTGCCAACCGCGAAATTGGGAGTTCCTTTCGAAGTGCCATCTGTGTTAAATAAATATGGATAAGCATTCTCCTCAACCATATACTCTGTCTCGTATCCGGTTTCTTCATGACTGAATACGATTTTTCCATTTCTAATGGCTGTTATCTCAAGATCCATGTTTTTATGATCCGAAAGATATTCGTTGGATTTGAAGATTTCATCATATAACGGTAAATTACTTTTTGTTTCACTTGCTTCTCCCCACTGCTCGGAAGAACAAGCACTAAGAGAATATACGCCAACCATTAGCATAAACATTATAGATAGTATTATTTTGATATTTTTCATTGAAAAAAATTACTTGCAGAAGAGAATATTAGCTACGCTCGTACTTATAGTGCCAACAACCATATCGATCCGAAGGATCCACATATGTAGCACGAATGTTAGAGTTGTTGCATTTGATCCAGCCGTCCTTATCTTTATCGTTCCAATTGGCGTATACACAATCTGTGCAATTGTTTGCGCAAAAGCTTCCGCAAGGAATCTTTATTTGTGTGTTCTGAACGTACTGATTGGTATTGTTGATCTGATTGTTTTTCATAATAAAATCTCCTTTAAATAAATTTTTTATTTGTTAATTAAATGATGGTTACAGGTTCTTCAAAAATGATTACTCTATTCAGCATTCTTTCGGCTTTGTACCCATATAGCTTATTTTCGGGCATAACGTATACGGGAAAATAGAGGTAGTCGACGTCAGGTGGCATAGCCAGCATAATATTCTCAATGTATGCCTTATCCGCCGAAGATAATGTACATTGATTGTTCAAATGGCTGTGTACTATACCTGCAAAACGCCATCGTTGCCAACGCTCAATGACTTCATTTAAATACTCAACGTTTGGGGTATACATATACCGCTTGATGTCTTCGATTCGATCAAAAACCACTTCGCAGATGTCATCCCCGCAGATGTCATCCCCGTGATCCGCTCCGAGCACGGCGCCGATTTCGTGATCACAAGCCCCTTGGGCTGTGTCAGCAATAAGATCGTAAATTTCCTTGTATATCGTCATGGGTTTCTCCTTTAAGATTTTTTGTGTTGAGCTTTGAAGAAAGCTTCTTTGCGTTTGTTCGATTTACAATATGGGCAGGAGTAGAGGCCTTTCCTATATTTGTGTAGTGCGTTTTTCTTGCATGTGTTTACCAACTCTTTTTCGAAGGCTGACAACGCGTTAAAAAAATGTTCAATTCGATATTCTTATTCATATTTATATTTCCTTTCAAAATTATATCTTTGTTGTGAGTTGTATTCAGTGGTCAGAGGGGAGACTTATCTCCCCTCTTCTTGTTAGGGGTTAACCGAAGCTGTTATCTGATTGAAAACGAATTCACCTTATTGGTAGAGGCGATATACCATGTGCCTTCAGCCCATGCCTTGCCGCCACCTACGCGAATAGCATTATAATTGAGTGACTTATCGTAGATATAGGAAACAGTTATGCTGTAGGTTCTGTTTCTTTCGAGGGTTAATTTACTGCTGATGGAGCTCCCCCAACCGGTAATGCGTTTCCACGTGGTTGTCTTGGTTGTGTGATCGTAGATCTTAAGTGACATGATGGGTGCAGAGTTGCTTATACCGCGACTCCCAAATTCTTTGTCGGCTTTGCATTTGAAAGCAATCGAAGGTTTCGTTAAGCCTCCGCTACCGGTCTTCACGGTGATAACTCTGGCAACATCGCAATCGTAGGACTTTGATGATGCTGCAGAGGCGCTAACAGCAAATGTAGACAAAAGAGCCATAATGCAGAGAAATATGGAAAGAGCTCGGATGGTAGTGGAATGTTTTTTCATGATGAAGTTCCTTTCGTTTTAATAATGTTTTGGGGTGACTGGATGGGGCTCTCCTTGTCAAATAGAGACCTCCTTTCTTGTAGAAAAGCCCCGGGATGGAAGGACGAATTAAAATATTAAATTAAAAGCATGCAGCAAAGATTTCTTTGAAGAAACCGAGACGCCGCTTATCGGAGCAATATTCATACAAGTAATCATCAGAGGAATATACCGCCAGATCATATGTAAATAAAATGTTTAGCCTATTTCTGAATTTTTCGGTTGTTGCAATCAGCTCACAAAGGTGTCGGTAATCTTCTGCTTGGTACATTAAGGCGGACGTATTAAAATTTTCATAGGAGAACCTCCCTAAGCGACATCTTCAGCAAACTGAAGAACGCTTTCAATCACTCCTCTTGGGAAGCGATCTTCAAAGAGTTTTGTGATATATACGAGGACTTGGCTGCCTACGCTCCATCCTCCGAACACATAGCTCATAGCAGACTTGCCATTCTCAAGCTGAAGCTCTACGATACATCCGGATGGTGTCCTTCTGCGTACGATTCCTTGATAGGACGAATAAAGTTCCACATCTTGGTTGTTGATACTTGAATTTACTGGTGAATCATGATATAATATTTCCATAAGTGATACCTCCTGTTGTTTTGTTTGTTTCGCTTGATTCTGTGCCTATTATACAATTTTCTCGACTTAAGCGATACATTCAAAAAGGTGTCAAAAAGTGTCAAGGAGATTTTTGCATGACTTCATTTAAGCTTTTGGTTGACTTTGCTCGTTCCCACTTAAAATTATCACAAATGAACTTATCAGATCTTTGGGGTGTGGATGTAACAGATATAAAAAATTGGATAAGGAGAGGTTTCCCAGAAAGAAGTACCAAAGAAAGTTTTGGCGTGAAAGAAATATGTGAGACTTTGTTTTTTGATCCCGCCTATGAAATTTTAAAAGTGTACGGTTCTTCGGAAAAAATCATTAATGATTTTATTAGCTATATTCAGGGGCACGAATATTCTTTTGATAACGCTGAAAATTTTACACAAAATGATTTTTTGCTCTCCATGAACGATTTTCTTCTTGCTGATGTGCAAAAGAAAAAACAAATATCCCCTAAAGTAGATCCTTGCTCAAATATTTATGATTATCTTTTGGGTGTTATAAAGAACATTTCAAGTGTTTCGCTTCCTGACTACTCCACCTTAACTAATACAGATACCAAATGCTGTACTGTTAGTCGTGCTACACTTATATCGCTTGCTAATCATTGTTTGAATATAGATATAGACAATGAGCTTAGTGAAGGATGTACAGTTGATGCGTTGAATCAGCATATTCAAGATAACCCCTGCGATTTTCTTAAAGAATTTGCTAAGCAAGGGTATAAATTTGAAGAGAAAAACGGATCAGTTATTGTTGTAGCTTCTCAAAATATAGATCAAGCCGAAATTGATGAAAACACATTATATGAAATCCTCAAAACACTTCACGAAGCATATAAATCTTACGATATACATTCCAAAGTGTCCGATTGTAAAAAGATCGAGTTAAACTGTAGCATTAGTGTTTTTGCTAATGCACTGGTATTTCGAGGAGTTTTCAACACTATAGAGCGAAAAAAGTATTTCTGTGAGTTCGTTTCCGATATGATCCGTACCCACAACCATGATTGCAATTATTTATATCCCATACTGTCAAGCACAAAAGGCAAAGAAAAAAGACCTCCTCTTGTGGACGTCGGGATTGAAAAAGTAGTTGCATTGGTTGGTGATTATTGCAATGATGTTTATCTAACCGATAACAACGCTCTTGGTTTTATAGGCAATTTCCTTAAAACTTTGGATTATTATAAAATTGATAGAGCACACAAGGTAGGTGTTTTAGAACAACTTATTTATGATAGGAAAACTTACGATTTAAGACTCGTAGAAGCCATCGCAGAAATTGATAAGAGTCGCTTGGTTACTCTTCAAAAGCACCTTGAAGCCAATATTTTCTCTTTGGCCAATAGTTCAATAACAGAAAATACTCGCCGCGAATTAATAGCATTCATTTGTATGTTTGGTCGCGCAACTTTTGATGGCTTGATTTACTTCGAGGCCCCCACTTCTGAAATTTTCTTAAAGGCTTACTCCAAACTGATTAATTTTGTAATTAAAAAATTTGATAATATCGTTCCAAATGATCATATACGCCGAAAAGATGTTGCCCACAGCCTATCTTGCATTATGCTCACAATGCGAAAGTATGATGAGGATTTGGCAAAGGAAACTCTTAATAACATAAATATTGAAAAGTTTGAAAATCACAAGCTTTTCAAGGATACCTATGCTTTCATTATTTATAATGAGATCAGCATTCTCTGTGCTTCTGAATATACCAAAAGCTTTTCCACAAGAAAAGAGTTCTTGAATTATATAGAAACACATTTGATTTGTTCGGAAAATCCATTTATCTCGGAAGAAAATCCCTTACTCTTACTTGCGCTAAATTATATTCGTTCTGCAGCAAACGAAGAGGATTGGGATGAATTATCGTCTGATCTAAAAAATTTTGCTGATAGTCTTTTGTTTTGGATGATAGAGGCAACGGAAGAAGATGCTTGCCAGAACAGATCTCTGCGATATTTGTATTTGCTTGTTAAACAATATCCGGGATGTATAAATTGGAATCGCAACAAAGAATATGCAATGAAAAAAGCGCAGCTTTTGGGTGCAATAGTTCATAGCCAAAAATTTTCTTTATTAGATCCTCGTCTTTTGCAAAACATCTGGGATCATTTTAACCGCGACACGAAGCAAGAAATAACAACAGAACTTAATGAATGCACAGAGTATGTTTTTGAGAGCGGAAAAGAACTTGATGCGATTGACTTTTTGCTTTCTAACTATTATTTTGTTAATGAATCGAATAAGGAAAAAATCTCAGTTTTTATTAGAAAACTTATTAATAGGCAAGCTGACTTGACAAAACTTTCGTCGGTGAATATTCGCAAAATTGTTAATTTCATTGCCAAAAATCAAATCAAGAATACAACAAGAACAGAGCGAACACAATTACTTTGCTCTTTACCACATCTTGAGAGATTGTCCATTTATGATAAGTTCGATGTTGTTTGCTGGAAATTGTTAGATAAAGCATCGAGTGAAGAAATTGCCAAATCTATTACTAATGGTGAAATAGTTTATCGTGAATTTCTCGACTTTTTGCTCGGTTCTAAGTTTCGTTCTTGGCAACGGGCTTCTCTAAAGAATCTTCTTTCCTCTCTTATACAGCCCCACTCTTTTTGGTCATTAGATTTGAATTTGCAAATAAATCTAATCCATTTTGTGAAAGACAAGGGGGAATATTACGATGAGTTGAAATGTTTGATGAAAGACATTAGCGCAAAAGAGTTATTTGCAGATTTGGATTCTAAGCTCAAAACTGCACTAACCCTTCACTGCCACCATTACATCGAGCTTGATGATCCCCAAAATATATTGTATTTTGAGTTTCTCGAGGAAATTTTGAGTACTTTAACTCAAAACGCATATACGCACGCCGAAATAAAAAACGTATACGGTCTTAGAACCGACACATTAATCTATCACATTTTGGATGTATACAAAGCTCATCCTGAAAAGACTGCTATAATTTGTATAAGTTCCATTTGCAAAATTTACAAACAGTTGCTACGCCTGTCTTTGGAGGATGAATGGAATCCCTTTAAATCCAGATTGTTGACAGATAGAGTGAAGCTCTTTAACACTGTTATTGCTAACCCATGCATTAAACATATTGCTAAGCACTACGCTCGAGAGATGTATAAACTCATTAATGGTGCAGAAATGGATAGTATGGATTCGCACTTAAAAACACTCCGAAAGACGTTAGTTAGAATTTGCAAAAATGACCAATGGCCTAATTGGTTTGATATACATCCAATTGACATTAGAGTGCTGAAAGATGATACAATAGAAACTGGAATATGTATTGAGACAAAATCTTTCTTAATTGATGCAAATGCTGACTCCAACTCGCCTAATGAAAAGGCACGGGATGATTTGAGTAATTGGCGCAATAATATGGATGATTCACCATTGACCCCTTCCAAAGGAAATGAAGTAGTAGCATTATGCTATAAAAACAGTTATTTGCCCATTTCCGGTTGGGGACTCGTATATGAATGTATCAAATCCGAGGAAGACGAGGACGAGTATAGTCCTTCTAAGATAATTGCCACTATTGTTTCGATAGCCGATATAGAACCCATTCAGTTTAATTTCTTGGCTGAAGAGTTGGATTATGAAAAAATCATTTACCTATACAACAAAATATTCAAAGATATTATGGACCTCGTTCCGTTTAAGTCCAAAAAGAAAAGTTGGATCAAAAAAAGGCAAGAATATCAGGAGCGGATTTTTATCAGAGAAAACTATAACGCCGTTGATAAAAGCATATATACCAAATTAGTGGCTTTCTTAGATTTCTATTATGAGCACATATATGTAATGCCAAACATAAGACCATATGCACTTGATCCTTATTACGATTACTATAAGAGTGTTGAAAAAGAGATTTTGGACAGATTAATGAATAAACAGAATTAAAAGGAGGAATTCATTTGATTCAAAACAAAAATAACATCCAATTAACCTCATTAGAGGAAAATGCAGTTAAATCGCTTCATTCAGTTGTAGCCACAATCCTTGGAGAAAAAGCATTTACAATCTCAATAGGAATTACAGAAGGCGCTTTTTGTGAAAAATACTTGGAATTGGATTTACCTCTGCGCCCCGAAGACGGAGAGAAAATTTCGCCGATTTATATCGTTTTGAAAAAAAGTGGCGTATTCTTTCTCGAATATTTTCAAAATGTCGAGTGCAGTTCCTATGAGCGTGGTTGTATAGCGTCTAATACCATTGCGGATTGCATTAAAGAATTGCCGGTAAAATGCATTTATTACGAAAATCAATGAGGATTCTATCTTTCGTCTGTTTTTCATTTTCCAGATAGCATTATTAGTGTTACTAATGCCGTTTTGCTTGCTCTTGAATATATTATTATACTCAAGCCATATTTGGACGGAACTGCAACCGATCAAGAAGCAGAGAAAGCATTTGATGCAATCGCCGCCGGCGGTGGTTATGTCAATCATTCTCGTTTTGAAGATTTTAACATTGTAAAATGAAATCCATGGAAAGACGATAGGAGGATATTATGCTATACACAAGTACTGATGATTTCTATAAACAGATATCTAATCTAAAAAGATTGTCTCGAGAACAAGAAAAAGACTTAGCTCAAAAAATGAAACTCGGAGATGAAGGTGCGAAAAAGCTTTGATGGACAGTTATCTGCCCGTGCTCGGGTCGTATTTGAAGCGATATGCGCGCAACCCATCTTTAAATATGATTTATCACGGGATCCAGGTGCTTGAATCATCCATTTTAACCTTTGACTTTCAATTTGATAGCCCCAGTCCGAACTGTGCTTTCGTTCATGTTCTATCTGATAGGGTAAGAAAAATGATATTACAATTTATTGCGGATAATCCCACATAATAAAAGGAGAACGCCTTGAAATATCTGCATTTTAAGAAGAAAACCTCTGATATTTTTGATTATTATGCTGAACTTCGTATTAACATAATCAGAGTGCACAACGCCTTTTGCCCAAATAAAATTGAGGAAGATGGTCGATACTGTCTTGATTTGTTTGAGATATGTAGTCAATCCACCGTTGACATCCAATCTATAGCGGATATTGCTCTGCTACTGGAAGGAACATCGGGAGCGTATGAGGATTTTCCTGATGAGGTGCATTTGGAGGCATTAGAAGAGCTATCCAAGAAGTTAGAAGTGGAGATGGCCAAATTGCCATAATGGAACGAAGCAAAACCCAATATCAGTCAACAACGAGGCCGCACATAAAGTGCGACCTCGTTTTGTCATCGTGAAAATTTTGTGAAACCTATTGACAAACTTTCTTCCATATGCTATAATTACCACACGGTACATTTGTACCTCGTGTGATTTGGAGGAATTTATGAACAAGTGGAGTCCCGAAAGAGCGGAAGCAATCCGCCAATTTATAGACGAATATTTTATGGAGAACCGCAAGTCTCCGACGGTGCGTGACATCGCGGCGGGAACGGGGATTTCTAAAACCTCGGTGCAGAGATACCTCACCGATATGAAAGAACACGGAGAGATCGAGTACAACGGTCGCCGCAGTATCGGCACGAATCTCTCGCGCAATATGTTTGAAACAACGCCCGCGATTCGATACGATTCTACCGTGTCCTGTGGGTTGCCGAGTGAACCAAACGTGGAAGAAGCGGACATCATTCCTCTCCCTACCGCGCTTGTTGGTGACGGAAAGTTTTTCATTCTTACTGCGAAAGGCGATTCAATGACGGGGATCGGAGTTGACGATGGTGATCTTGTAATCGTGCGAGAGCAGAACACTTGCAGGGACGGAGATTATGCGGTTGTCCTTGTAAATGGAACTGAAACTCTGCTTAAAACCATCACTTATCTTCCCAATCAGAAAGCATATTTGCTACACGCAGAGAATCCCGATTACGATGATCGTATTGAGCGCAACGTGCAGATTCAAGGAATTGCTACACAAGTTATAAAGAAACTTTGAAAACGTTCTGCTTGTCTATCAGTCTTAGCAAGCATCGCGTTTGTCATGACAAACGGTCCATCGGTCTCAGCAAGCATCGCCGTTGTGTCCCAAATCCCAACGGAAATAAAAAAGTATTCAATGTGTCTGCTTGTCTTAGCAAGCATCGCGGTTGGACGCCCAAAGCCAACCGAAAGAAAACACATCAGTCTTAGCAAGCACTGGATTTGGGCACCCAAATCCGTCTATCAGTCGCAGCAAGCACTGCTTTTGTCATGACAGACAAAACCTCAGGAGGTAAATGTAATTTGAAGGTCAAAGAAATGTTAAATAGAATGATCGACACCCTCAAGGATAAGCACACCATGTGGGTTTATTTAGAGCTTCCACAAATTAACGTTGACGCGCTGCGCAAAAGGATCATTGCGATTCTAAAGGACAAGCACGGCGGCGCGAATATGGGATTGGATATCCCCGATGATGAAATCGAAGCACTCGCTGATGTGCTCCTTCCCGGTGTTATAAAATTCTTCTCCTCGGACGAATGGCGCGCCGAGCTTGAAGCATGGAAGAAGGAACAAGAAGTATTAGCGAAAAAGAAGGAGAACAAAAATGGGGTTGCTTGAATGTGCGAGCGGCGCATCTGTTTGGCGCGGCTATGATTATTACAACGAGAAAAAAGTTAAGAACCTAACGGAGACCGCTTCGGGTGTATTTACTGCTGATGTCTTTGGAACGGCAAGTGAGCCTTACGTCGTTGAGATCGACGTTGCGCATCCGAGAAAATCAACTTGCAACTGTCCGCACGCTGACGGCAAGCGCATTGTCTGCAAGCATATGGTGGCAACCTATTTTACCGCTTATCCCGAAGAGGCTGTTAGATTTTACCGAGAGTATTTGAAAGCGCAAGAAGAAGCCGAGCAATACGAGGAAGAGCTCTACGATAGAGTGCAGGATTACGTTGGACATATGAAAAAGAACGAGCTTCAGCAAGCCTTGCTTGAGTTGCTCTTTGACGGACCCGAGTGGCAGTTTGAAAGATTTGTAAGAGACCACGATTTAGATGAGTAATGAAAGGAGGGATTCAATGACAGGAGTAATATACGCTCGATATTCCTCGGACAATCAGCGAGAGGAATCGATTGAAGGTCAGCTCCGTGAATGTCAAGCCTTCGCCAAGAAGAATGACATCACCCTGCTTGAACCTTATATAGACCGCGCCCTATCGGCAAAGACGGACAACCGTCCGAACTTCCAACAGATGATCAAGGATAGTGCGGCAAAGAAATTTGATATTGTCATTGTGTGAAAGTTGGATAGATTTGCCCGCAATCGTTTTGACTCGGCGCACTACAAAAGTGTTCTTCGCAAGAACGGAGTAAAAGTTGTATCTGCAACCGAGGCAATCTCCGAAGGCGCGGAAGGCATCCTTCTTGAGTCAATGCTTGAGGGTATGGCTGAATACTACTCGGCAGAGCTCTCCGAGAAGGTTGTACGAGGTCTTACCGAAAACGCGCTCAAATGCAAATACAACGGAGGTACGCTTCCCATCGGATACACCGTTGACGAAAATCAATTCTTCCAAATCGATCCCATTGCCGCTCCTGCCGTGCTTGAATCTTTCAAGAAATATGCAAAAGGCGCGACGATGCAGGAGATCACCGACGAGCTAAATATCAAAGGCATCCGTACATCAAAAGGAACGAAGATCAGCCTTAATACTGTAACACGAATGCTACACAACCGAAGATACATTGGTGAGTACCAATATCGTGATGTGGTCGTTCCCAACGGAATCCCAGCTATCGTTCCTACCAAGTTGTTTGAGCAAGTGCAAGAACGAGCCGCCGCAAACAAGAAAGCTTCCGCCAAGCACAAAGCCGAGGACGAGTATCTGCTTACCACAAAATTGTTCTGCGGATACTGTCAATGTCTGATTACGGGCGAAAGCGGAACGAGTCACACGATGGAAGTCCACCGCTATTACAAATGCCGGGGCACTCGTAAGGGCGGAACGTGTAAGAAGAAAACCATTAAGAAAAAGTGGATAGAGGAGGTTGTGATCCTGCTCATTCAAAAGTTCATCTTTGACGATGGGTTCCTTGACAGACTTGCCGATATGCTGATCGCCAAGCTCAATGCCGAGAGCTGCACTCTCCCGATTCTTCGTAAGCAGCTTAATGAAATAGAAAAAGGCATTGACAATCTTGTCAACGCCATTCAAGCGGGAATTCTCACCGCATCCACCAAGCAACGTCTTGAGCAGCTTGAAGCCGAAAAGAGCGAGATCTCGGTGCAGATCCTCAAAGAAGAAATTGCTAAACCCACAGTTACAAAAGACGATATACTCGCGTATCTTATCAAGTACCGCAAGCTCAATATGAAACAGCTTGACCACCGTCGCCGTCTGATTGATAGCTTTGTCAATGCGATCTATCTGTTCGACGACTACTTGGTCATTACATTCAACTACAAGGAAGGCACAAAACGGGTCACCTTTGCCGAAATCGAAGAGGCATTTGGTTCGGATTTATCATCACTCACTGCACCAAAAAAGACACAAACGAACCAACGGTTCGGTTGTGTCTTTTTTAGTCTGATCTTCACGGCGTCGAGCCTCTCAAATTGCGGAGCAATTTGACAGCGTGTGCGCAGGGTGAATAGCAGTCATAGTTTATAATTTTCTTTCTTATGGTCTTGATACGAATTTGCTAATAGGATCCTTATTTAACTTTAATATTGGAGATCGTACAATTAGATGTTTTTGAGATATACCAAGTTCCGTTGGTATAATCGTCACCAATGCTTCTATAACCGCGGTAACGTGTTTTTGTTCCGCCAACGCCCATGTTGTGAAAATTGCAGTAAATCTGATCTCCAAACTTACATTTGCACCGATTGGCATCCGTCACATAGTAACTAACTCTAATAGTATATGTTGTATTTTCCTTGAGCCGTAGAGTGGATGTGATGTTTTTGCCAGTGCCTTTAATGAGAAAGAAACTTTCGCCATCTATAGCCGGTGACACGCTTATTGCCATCAAAGGGGCTCTACTACACTGGTGAGTTTGCCAATTTTGAGTGACTTTGGCGGCACCGCAAACAAACTTAATGGACGGCGATTTAGAGGTAGTTTTAACAGTAAATGTAACGGTGCGGTCACAGTCAAATTTCTGGCTTACAGAGGCTGCAGATGCGCCTACGGCGAAGATGCTTGTCATTGACAAGAGGGTTGAAACAACGCAGAGGATCGATACGAGTCGTTTGGTGATGGATTTTTTCATGGTGTGATTCCTTTCATTAATAAAAATTTTGTTAGGGTGTTTTAACTGTATACAAATATTAATCGTCTATTAGCATATTAAAAATTTGCAGTGCTTGGGTGATTTGCAAATTGGAATTGATGCGTTCTTGATTGCGATTTAAAGATTCCATAAGTTCATTATTATATCGCATTATTTCTGCGTTATTATTCAAAATTCGCTCTTGCTCCAGATGATGTAATTCCAGTTCATACAGATTAATGACCTCTGTAATTGTATTTGCTCTAAGGTTTTCAATGGCTTTCAACATAAATCCGACAGCCTGTGGGTTGCGATAGTTGGAAGGGAGAAATTGAATGAGACCTTCATTTTGTTCAACATATTCCAGCAATTTTATCCGTAACTGTTCATGATCTTCATTCGCAAAATCTATGGCATCTTTAGCCATAGATTTTGAATCTTCAAATTCTTTGAATGCGGCATTCCTCAACTTTTTACGTTTTACACGTGCGGAAGCGAAAAGAAATATTCCCAAAAATCCTAATGCTGCAAAGATAGAAAAAACAGCGACGCCTGCCCAAAATGATTCGATCATGGCAACCAATCCGTAAATAACGGCATTAACGAAACCCATTATCATCAAAGCAACACCCCAACCTGTTCGAGCACCGTAGGCTCGGTGAGATCTTTTGGCTTTCTGTTCGGCTTTGGAAATTTCGTTTTCCCATACAGCTATTAGCTCTCTTTTTTCAGTCATGGCTTCATCAAATTTTTGTACGCCCATAATAAACGTTGCAGCACCTAAAAATTGATCGTAAAGTTGTTGATTCATATGCTCCTCCCAAAAATAAATTATAATGTAAAATATGTGCAAAGGTAAAAACAGCATTGTATTTTACAACACAATTATACTCAATGTTTGAGTAAATGTCAATACTCAATTTGTGAGTATGATAAACTTTTTACACAAAAAATAATGTAAGAGGTTGAATATGAATTACAGAGAAAGAATGAGAGCGTTGCGCGAGGACAGGGACTTGCCGCAACGCGTTCTTGCGCAAGTGATAAATAAATCACAGCAAGGCTACAGCCATATAGAGGATGGCAGAGCAGAGCTTAAGATAGACGATCTTATCAAGCTTTGTAAATTTTACGGTGTTACTGCAGATTATTTTATCGGACTTTCGGATAAATAAAAACCTGCTAAATAAAGTCAATAGGTTTTGCAAAAAAAGATTAATAAAAAATCTGCACTCTAAAAATCAAAAAGAGCGCAGAAAAAGATAGCGGATAAAATATCTTTTTTTTAGCCGCCTGCTGTATATGAGATTTAATAA